>JADGRG010000063.1 GCA_017881145.1 Sandaracinaceae bacterium
CTTCGGTGACCTGCGCAGCCTGCTTCTCGGACTCTTGCCCATCGTGCTCGGCTTGCTCGCAGCGACCACCGTCTGCATCGCTTGGTTCGGCCCGTTGCACGGCCTGACGTTTGCCTTCGGGGCCAGCATCATTGGCGTGTGCGAAGACTATCCCGTGCACCTGCTCAACCACCACGCGCTCTCAGCGCCGGGCCAGAGCCCTTTCGACTCGCTGCGCCACGTCATCGCCGCGCTCAGCGTGGGAGCGCTGACCACGGTCGCTGGCATTTCGGGCTTGGCGTGGACCTCGCTGCCTGGCGTGCGCGAGCTCGCTGCATTTTCAGCCATCGGCATCGCGGTAGCGCTGATCACCACGCTCGTCGTCGTGCCGCACTACATGGTTTCCTCCGGCAGACCGACGCGCCTGCAGCGCTGGTCGGCGCGCCAGATGGGCACGTTCATGCGTTGGTTTATCGCCCAGCGCACGGCTCCCTATCTGGTCCTTGGCTTGCTGAGCGCGACCATGCTGCTCGGTGTGCCGCGCATCCACTTCGTCGATCGGATGGACAAGCTGGTGCCGGCGCCCGCCGATCTCATGCAGGAGGACCAGGCGCTACGACAGGTGGTGGGTTCCTTCGACGTGAGCCGTTTCGTCTTGGCCGTCGGCAAGGACGTGGAAGAAGCACTGGCGAACAACGACGCCGCAGCAGAACGCCTGAGCGACGCTGCGAGCGCAGGAGAGCTGGACGCTTTCAAATCGCTCCACGATCTATTGCCGTCACAGGCGCTGCAGCTGCGCAATCTGGCTGCGCTGGCAGCGCTGCCTGGTGCACGTGAACGCTTGCTGAGCGCCCTCGAGCACGAGGGTTTCGAGCGCGGCGCATTCGAGCAGAGCAGCTTCTTCCAAACGCCCAGCGTCGCCCCGCTCACCTTCGCAGCGCTGCTTGCCTCGCCGCTCAGCGAGATCGGGCAAGGCTTCGTGGTCGATCTCGGCGAGCGCAAAGCAATCGTCACCCTCCTACGGGGCGTCAAGAGCCCAGATCGGCTCAGAGCACGCTTGCAGGGCGTCGCCGGCGTGCACCTCTTCGACCAGCGTCAGTTCCTCGACCAGCTCTACCGCTTCTACCGCGAGCGCACGCTGCAACTCCTGGTTGTAGGCCTGGCGGTAGTCTGCCTGATCGTGTTCGCACGCTACCGGAGAGTGCTGCCCACCCTCGCCAGCGTGGCTCCGTCCATGGCGGCAGCCGTCGCGACTTTGTGCGTGCTGGCGATCTGCAACGTGGAGCTGAACTTGCTCCATGTGATCGCCACGCTCTTGGTCCTGAGCCTGGGCGTGGACTACGGCGTCTTCTTGGTGGAAGCGACCGAATACGATCACGATCTTGGCTCCACGGCGCTCAGTGTGGTCATCGCCTGCATCACCACTGTGCTTTCGTTCGGACTCTTGGCGTTGTCGTCCGTGCCGGCAGTGCGCGCGCTCGGGCAGGTGTTGGGGTTGGGCACGCTCTTGGCCCTTATCCTCTCGCCGATGGGTCTTCTGTGGCGCGAGCATGCCCCCGCAAAGGCAGAGCATTCCACGTGAAGCCACGCTCCCAGTCAGACACGTCGGCCCGCACGATCACAGCGTTGCTCTGTGCGCTGACCTGGTCAGGCTGCATCGCGCACTCCCGGGGCCCGCACATGGCCGAGAACAGCTATCCGGGCGAAGTGCGCAGCTCTGAGAGCCTGCCCGACGGTCTCTTCTTGCACCAACGCGTGACCGCAACCTACCGCGGTCACACGCTGAGCTTCACCGCTGTGGTCGAGACCGCGCACGGGCAATTGCGCATGATAGCCCTCACGCCCTTTGGCACGCGTGCATTCCTGCTCGAGCAGCTCGGGACGCGCATAGTATTCAAGCGTTACGTCGATGAAGAGCTACCTTTCCCACCGCATTTCATTCTACTGGACCTGCACCGCACGCTCTTTCTTGGCATCGACGCGCCGCCGCTGCCAGACGGCGAACGCACGGTGATTCGCGGCGGTGAGGAGATTCGTGAGCGCTTCGAGCACGGTCTGCTGGTGCAGCGCTCGTTCCGGCGCGTGGATGGGCACCCTGCTGGCACGATTGACATCCGCTACCGCACTGGCCTGCGCGATCTGCGGTCGCCGCCACCGATCACGCTGCGCAACGGCTGGTTCGACTACACCCTCTCGATCACGACTCTGCCTGAAAGTTGAGCCCGCCCGAACGGCGCTTCGAGCGCAGTAGCAAATCCAAAAAGGGGTTGTCGTCGCGCCATACGTCCCCGGCCAACAGAGAGATGAGGCCCGCGCGCAGCGCAGGGTCTGGTCGCGGCGCGAAGAAGAGATTGTCCACGATGCGCGTGTGATAGAAGCTGTGAATCAGCGCTCCGACGATTTCGTACGCGCGACTCATCTGCGCGTAGAGCGGTTCCATTAGTCCCGCCTCCCCTTCGCGCCCTTGGGCCAGCGCCGGGACCAGCAGATCGGCCATGCGCTCGCCCCCGAGCACCGCGAGGGACACGCCCGAACTGAACACCGGATCGAGGAAGCATCCCGCGTCCCCGATGCACACCCAGCGCGAGCCGTAGGGCCGCGTGTTGCGGAAGCTGAAGTTCCTGATGATGCGGGTGCTGGTGCGCTCGGCCGCGCCGCGCGTCAGATGCGCAATGGTGGGAGACGACGCGGTCAACTCGTCGAGCAATTCGGTACGGAGCGGGGCCTTGCGGCTCACCAGACCGACGCTGAGTGCGCCGCGGCGCAGCGGGATGAGCCACGACCAGCCTTGGTCGAGGAGCAGCACCTTGATGTTGCCGGTGTGGCAAAGCTCCTCCCTCCGGTCGGGGTGCAGTCCTTCGAAGTGACAGAACGCTGCCGCTCTGCCAAAGCCTAGAAGTGGCTCGCGCGTGCGGTTTTCCTTGCAGAACATCGCGTCTTGGCCGGTCGCATCGATCACATAGCGCGCAGCGTAACGCCCTTGGTCGGTGGTCACCGTCACGGCGTGTGCATCCATCTGACACGCGGTCACTCGCTCGCCTTGCCGGACCCGGGCGCCCGCACACTCGGCGGCCTGTAACAACTCGTGATCGAAGGCCGCGCGCTCCACCTGGTAGGCGAAGCCGCTCCCGCCGGGTAGCGCATCGGCGAAGTCGTAGATCGCCGACCGACCGCTGACTTCGTCGATGAACTCCGCGCCCCGCTTGTGCAGGTGCTGCGCACGCAGGTCGACGCCCAGACGCCCATAGATGGGCAGCCCGCAAGGCAAGAGCGACTCTCCGATGTGGAAGCGCGGAAAGGTCTCCTTCTCGATCAGCAGCACCTCGACGCCAGCCTGTGCGAGCAAGTTGGCCGCCGTGCTGCCGGCCGGACCTCCGCCGATCACGATGACCTCTGGCGCTCGCGCTTCCGGATTCATGGCACTGCCTCGCTAGGAAAAGCGCTTGATCAGCAACGACGTGTTGATTCCGCCGAATGCGAAATTGTTGCTCATGATGAGGTTGGCACGTGCAGCGACCGGTTCGTGCTTCAGGTAGCGCAGCGGTGCGCAGCGCGGATCGACTGCGTCCAGGTTGCGGGTGCAAGGCAGAAAGCCATCGCGCAACGAGGCGCAGGCGAAGATGGCTTCGAGGGCGCCGCAGGCGCCGAGGGTGTGCGCCGTGTGTCCTTTGGTAGAGCTGAACCAGGCTCGCTCCCCGATGACTTCGCGCGTCGCGAGCGTCTCGGTGATGTCGCCGAGCTCCGTCGCGGTGCCGTGCGCGTTCACGTAGTCCACGTGATCCGAGGAAACGCCTGCGTCCTGCAGGGCCAGGCGCATGGCGCCTCCCATACCGGTCGCGGACGGCGACGTCACGTGGGTTCCGTCGCAGTTGGTGCCGAACCCTACGACCTCGGCATAGATACGTGCCCCGCGGCGCTTGGCGCGCTCGTATTCCTCCAGCACCAGCGTGCCGGCGCCTTCACCCACCACCAGGCCATCACGGGCGGCATCGAATGGTCGGGGGCTCAGGTCGGGTCGATCGTTGTACTTACTAGAGGTTGCGAACATCACGTCGAACACGCCCGCGTGCACGAAATGAAGTTCCTCGGCGCCGCCGCACAACATCACGTCTTGGAGACCGTGGCAGATGCTCTCGTAGCCGAAGCCCACGCCTTGGCTGCCGCTGGCGCAGGCGGCGATGCTCGGTACGATGCGGCCCGTGATGCCGAAGCACTGCGCGAGGTTCGCCGCGCAAGTGTGGCTCATGATCTTGAGGTATGCCGTGCTCGCTAGCCCCGCGAAGCCGTTATTCGAGAAGAGCTTGCGGGTGAAATCCTCGAGCGCCGACGATGACCCGTGCGTAGAGCCGTAAGCTAGGCCGGTACGCGGCGAACGCACGGTCTCTTCATCGAGCCCCGCGTCGCGAATCGCATGATCGGTGGCGTAGGTTGCGAGCATCGCGACACGGCCCATGCTGCGAGACTTCTTGCGGGGATAGTTCTCCAGGTCGACATTCGGCGCAGGCGCGGCCAGACGCGTCGCCAGGTCTTTGACCGAATCCCACTGCGGCATGCGCACGATCCCGTGTTGGTTCCTTTGTAGGGCTTGCGACACAGCATCGAACGTGTGCCCGATCGGACTTGCCATCCCCACACCAGTGATGACGACCCGCCGCTTGGTCACGCCAAGCCACCGTTGATACCGATCACCTGCCCAGTGATGTATTCCGCTTCATCACTCACCAGAAAGCGCACCAAACTCGCGACCTCGGTCGCGCGGCCCAAGCGCCGCATCGGGATCACCTTGAGCATTTCTTCTACCGGCATGCCCTTGAGCATATCGGTTTCAATCAGACCGGGTGCAACGGCATTCACGGTGATGCGACGCTTCGCCAGTTCTTGGGCGAGCGAGCGCGTCGCACCGATCAGGCCAGCCTTGGCGGCCGAGTAGTTAGTTTGCCCGCGGTTGCCGATGACGCCCGAGACCGAAGAGATGCTGACGATGCGGCCCCGCTTACGCCGCACCATAGGCATGATCAAGGGTTGCGTCACGTTGAAGAAGCCGTCGAGGCTGGTGCGCGTGACGCTCTGCCAATCCGACAGGCTCATGGCCGGGAACGCCGCGTCGTGAGCGACACCAGCGTTGTTGATGCACACCCCGATGGGTCGCTCGTCTTTCAGTAGTTCTTCGATCGCTGCGTGGGTGGCCTGGGCGTCACGCACATCGAAACCGCAGATCTCGGCCTGGCCGCCGGCCTGCTCGATCTCGGCAGCCACTCGCTCCGCCGCCGAGCGATCGGCATGGTAGTTGATGATGACGGGGTGTCCGGCGGCTGCGAGGGCTCTTGCGATGGCCGCGCCGATGCCGCGGCCTCCGCCAGTGATGAGTGCTCGGTCTTTCATGTGACGGAGGAACCTCGGGCGGGTGGTTCATAGACAGTGAGCACCGCGTTCGCAAGCAGGATTCCCGCACTTTCCACCTTGCACTCGAAGAGTCCGGCCCGTCCGTCGCTACCGCTCCAAGCATTGCGCACATGCACGAGCAGGTGCTGCCCCACCGAAATCTCGTCCACGTGCAGCAGGAGCTGACGCGTGCCGATCAAATACCCCACACACACCGGCTCGCCACGGTTGTGGTGTAGGAGACCTGCCAGCGCGCCCACTGCCTGCGCCATGTATTCGATGGTGATGAGCGCAGGGATCTTGCCGCGCGTGGCAAAGAGCTGGTCGGGCTTAGGCCACACCTCGCACACAGCCCAGTCGTCGCCGTGCTCTACCAGTGCGTCCAAGAGCAGCATGGGCGGTCGATGCGGCAAGAGCTGGGTGATGCTCAGCAGGCTCATGTTGGCACCTTTAGCGCCAAGTCCGGCGGCTCCACCGCGGCGTTGCAGGCCCAGAGCGACGTGAGACGAAGCGTGGCCGCTCGCCGCTCGAGCAGTGCCTGCCAGAGCGGCAATGCGGCAGCGCATGGGTTCACGACCGCAAGCGCCGTCTCCGCGAAAGCCGAAGGGGCCGCCTCGGTCAGACGCAGACGCATCGCAGCGCCATCCGAACCCGAGCTCGCCGCAAGCCGTAACGCCAGCGCCAACGGCTGGCACGGTGCCAAGCTCGCCATGAAATCCGGCGCCGATTCGTCCGCCAAGGCGACCACGATCTCGCCACCGTGCAGCGCGAGGTAGACGGACGCTTCTTCCAAACACGCCGCCGCAGTCGCGCTGCCTGCCGCCAGGCAGGTTGCGAAACCACGGCTGTGAAGCGCCATGGAGAGCTGACCCGCGGCTGCATTGTGTACGCTGGCCTGAAAGCGCGCCGGCGACAAAGCTCCGTCGTCGGTGTTCATCATGTGCAAGAGCACGCTGGTGGTCTGTAGCTCGCCGTTGCCGGAACCGAACACCATGGGGAGCGCGCTACGTGCGCCCACTGCGTCGCCGCTCGTCACCTGTTCGAGGACCTCTGCGAACATCCGGGTGAGCATGCTGGACCGTCCGCGCGCGCGCGTCGACAAGAGCCGCGCGCCCGGTAGCGTGCCTGGCGCATGCGCGTATGGCGCGAGCCACTCGGGCAGGCTGGGCGCGGCGAGCGTCCACAGACCGATAGCGCGCACATACATGGGCGGCATCATGGAGCGGCTCCCAAGATGACGCTCACGTTAGTGCCGCCGAAGGCAAACGAGTTGCTCAGTACTGGGCCCTTCGGTAACGCGCGCGGTGCGCAGACCACGTCGATGCCTAGCCCGGCTTCGAGTGGCTCGCAATACAAGCTGGCGGGCAGGAAACCACCCTCCATGCACAGGAGCGAGAGCGCAGCCTCGATCGCGCCTGCTGAACCGAGCGCGTGGCCCGTGTAGCCCTTGGTGGAAAGCGTCGGCACGGCTCCACCCAGCAGACGCGCGATGGCCAGCGCTTCGGCGCGGTCGTTCTGGTCAGTGCCTGTGCCGTGCGCGTTCACGTGGCCGATCTGTTCGGGTGCCAGGCCAGCAGCCGCGAGCGCACCCCGCATTGCGGCTTCGGCACCGACGCCTTCGGGATGCGGCGCAGTCATGTGATAGGCGTCGGCACTCTCGCCGTAGCCCAAGAGCGCATGCTCTGCTTCACCGCTGCGCTCGAGGAGGAAGAGCGCCGAGCCCTCCCCGATGCTGATGCCGCCGCGGCTCTGGCAGAAGGGCCTGCAGGGTTCGGCTCCGAGAATGCCCAGGCTGTGGAACCCACGCAGCGTCAGCTCGCAGAGCGAATCCGCGCCGCCGACGAGCACGGCATCAGCGCGTCCACTCGCAAGCAAGCGCCCTGCTGCGCCAAGCGCCTTGCCCGACGACGAGCACGCTGTGGAAACGACGTACGCAGGGCCCGCAACCTGGGTGAGCTCGCGCAGAACATGCAGCACTGCGCCAAAGTCGTGTTGCGCGGTTGGCGACCACCACCCCGGCAAGCGTCCAGTCCGCGCGTATTCGCGGTAGGCCAACTCGGTCGTGGCGAGGCCCGCTGTGGAGCCGCCGATCACTAGGGCCACGCGCTGCTGGCCCCAACGCGAGCACGCCTTCGCCAGTGGACCCGCCACGTCGGCGAGCGCAGCCACTGCCAAGCGCGCGGCTCTTGTATCGTAGCCGCGTAGCGTCCCGGTGAGCACAGGCAACTCGCCCGGCACCGCGCCGACCCAAGTCGTCGCAGAGAGCACGCTACCGGGCACCAGTCCCGAGTACCCCGTGCGCAACTTGGCGGCCACCTCGGCTTTCCCCGTGCCGAGCGCGCAACAAACCGCATACGCCGTGATGGGGTAGCTGGTTGCGCGGGCCGAGTTGAGCATCACAACGATCGGGTTATACGGTCAGGCCGAGCGGCGCAACCAGCGCGCCAGGCGCCGACGACCGGTCAGTCCGGAGACCGCCACCCAGGGGGGATTTCGTTGACCGCAGGTGCGCCAGCGGACGCCCCACCTTCCAACTTCACGAGCTGCGTGGCGATGGCGTGCCGAAGCCGGTCTACCCATTGATTGTAGCGCCGATGGATCTTTTGACCGTCGTATCGGAGCTCGGGCGAGCTACTCAGGTAGGTGATCGAATACGTAGCCGAGGTGTAATCGATGTTCACGCTGGCCGAATGCCCGCCAGCGCGGAACACCGCAGTAACGCGCGCGGCCGCGTCAGCTTGGATGGTCCAGTTAGCGGCGACGAGCGCTGCCACGATCGCGGAGCGGACCTGCGCAGCCGACACCTGACCACCAGAACCGGTGACCACCGGCGAGTTGCTTACGTTCATGACCGGCACCGTGTGCCCGCCGCAGGCGCCCAGCAAAAGCGCTGCGGTCAGCAGTATGGATGACTTGAGCTTGATGATGGAACGCGCCATAGCCTGGACCTCGGTTGGGGTTTGCACCCGCAAGGTGCCGCGTGTGAGCGCGCGCAGCAAGCGCAATGCTCGGCCGCCGTTGCGCCCTGGAGGCAATCGCGCCGCTCCGCAGTCCGACAATCGCAAAGGCCGCGGGATGGTTGCGCCGCAAGACCTTGGAACTGCACGGCTCCGAACTCGCCAGCGATCGCGCGACCCGCGGTCGGAATCTTGCGGATCGCGACGATTTCTTCCAGCCAGACCAGCGCGTGAACCTGCTGCTACGTGAGCTTCCGCCGCGCGGAGGGGCCAGCGTTAGTGCCGGCTATCGCCTCCGACCAAGCCGATGCGCACGCAGCGCGATCTCTCGCTGGCCTACACGCCCGGCGTCGCCGAGCCCTGCCGCGAGATTGCCAAAGACCAAAGCAAGGTCAGCCTCTACACCGCGCGCCGTAACTTGGTCGCGGTCGTCAGCAACGGCACCGCGGTGCTCGGTCTGGGCGACATCGGCCCGTACGCGGCCAAGCCCGTCATGGAAGGCAAAGCGGTGCTGTTCAAGCGCTTCGCCGACATCGACGTGTTCGACATCGAGATCGACGCCAAGGATCCCGAGCGCTTGATCGAAACGGTCGCCGCGCTCGAACCCACCTTCGGTGGCATCAACCTCGAGGACATCAAGGCGCCCGAGTGCTTCATCGTCGAGAAGGCGCTGAAACTGCGCATGGGCATCCCTGTGTTTCACGACGACCAGCACGGCACGGCCATCATCACGGCGGCCGCGTTGCTCAACGCCGCCGAGATGCAGGGCCGGACGCTGTCGCAGCTGAATGTCGTGTGCATGGGCGCTGGCGCATCGGCCATCGCGTGCATGGACCTGTGGATCAAGCTGGGCGTCGACCGCGAACGCATCACGATGATCGACTCGCGCGGCATCATCCGGGCGATAGCCCGCACTAACGCTGGCCCCTCCGCGCGGCGGGCTACCGTCTGTGCCTGCGCGTACGACGCCGCCGCGCGCCCATCACGAGCGCCATGCCGAGGAGAAGCAGCGGCACGGACTTGCCAGTGTCCCCGCCGGTCTGGCTGACCGAGCACAGGCCGCCGTTGTCGGCCTTCTTTGGTGTGACCGCAGCCGCCGCGTCGGGGCGATAGCCAGGACTAACGCTGGCCCCTCCGCGC
>JADGRG010000690.1 GCA_017881145.1 Sandaracinaceae bacterium
GCTCACCGGGACCATCCAGAACGACATCCTCAAAGAGTTCATGGTCCGCAACACGTACATCTATCCGCCCGAGCCCTCGATGCGGATCATCGGCGACATCTTCGCGTTCACTTCGCAGAAGATGCCGAAGTGGAACAGCATCAGCATCTCCGGCTACCACATGCAGGAAGCGGGTGCGACGGCGGAGCTGGAGCTTGCGTATACGCTGGCTGACGGGCTCGAATATCTGCGCACCGGCATCAAGTCCGGCCTCTCCATCGACAAGTTTGCGCCACGGCTCTCGTTCTTCTGGGCAGTCGGCATGAACTACTTCATGGAAGTGGCGAAGCTGCGCGCCGCGCGTGGCCTGTGGGCGAAGATCGTCAAGGGCTTTGATCCGAAAGACGCGAAGTCCATGGCGTTGCGCACCCACTGCCAGACCTCGGGCTGGAGCCTGACGGCGCAGGACCCGTTCAACAACGTCGCGCGGACCTGCATCGAAGCGCTGGCTGCGGCTTGCGGCCACACCCAGTCGCTGCACACCAACGCGCTGGACGAAGCACTTGCACTGCCGACCGACTTCAGCGCGCGCATTGCGCGTAACACCCAGTTGTACCTGCAGCAGGAGACGGGCATCTGCCGCACCGTCGATCCCTGGGGCGGCAGCTATTATGTCGAGCGACTCACGCACGACCTCGGGCGGCGCGCCTGGGAGCTGATCGAAGAAGTCGAGAAGCTCGGCGGCATGGCGAAGGCCATCGAAGCCGGCGTGCCCAAGATGCGCATCGAGGAAGCTGCGACGCGCACGCAGGCGCGCATCGACTCCGGGCGCCAGACCATCGTGGGCGTGAACAAGTATCCACCCGAGCGGGAAGAGAAGCTGCAGATCCTCAAGGTCGACAACACCGAGGTGCGTGCTTCACAGATCCGGCGTTTGCAGGAGCTGCGCAAGAGCCGCGACGAGGCCAAGGTGCGGGATACGCTGCAAGGGTTGACCAAGAGCGCAGAGAGCGGCGCAGGCAACTTGCTCGAGCTTGCGCTCAGTGCGGCGCGCGCGCGTGCCAGCGTTGGCGAGATCAGCGACGCGCTGGAGAAGGTCTGGGGTCGTCATCAAGCCACCGTGCGCTCCATCACCGGGGTGTATAGTAGTGAAGTGAGCCAGTCGTCGAACGACGTGAACGACATGGTGGCGCTGACCCGGGCGTTCGAAACGCGGGAAGGTCGCAGGCCGCGCATTCTGGTGGCGAAGATGGGCCAAGATGGCCACGACCGTGGCGCGAAGGTGATCTCCACCGCGTTCGCAGACATGGGATTCGACGTCGACGTAGGCCCACTTTTCCAGACGCCGGACGAGACCGCGCGGCAGGCAGTGGAGAACGACGTGCACGTGGTAGGCGCAAGCTCACTCGCGGCAGGCCACCTCACGTTGGTGCCGGAGCTGCGCAAAGCGCTCGATGCGCTGGGGCGCGCCGACATCATGATCGCGGTTGGCGGCGTGATCCCGCCGCAGGACTACGACGCACTCTACAAGGCGGGCGCGTCCTGCATCTTTGGTCCGGGCACGGTGATCACCAGGGCTGCCAAGGACTTGCTCGCGGAGCTCGAGCGCCGGCTGGAAGATGAAGCCGCCGAAGCCTGAGCACCCCAAGGCGACCTCGTTCGAGGAACCCGGTGTGGACCCGCCGGTCGAGCCGCGACCCATCCCCGGACCGCGCCGACGAAAGCTCTCGCTGGACGAGTACGTCGCAGGCGTGCGGGCCAGTGATCGTGCGGTGCTGGGGCGTGCGATCACGCTCATCGAGAGCAACGCCAAGCGCGATCAAGAGCTCGCGCAGCAGGTGCTGATCGCGTTGCTGACATACACCGGCAAGTCACAACGCGTCGGGATCACCGGCGTGCCTGGAGTCGGCAAGAGCACTTTTATCGAAGCCTTCGGCAGCGACCTCACGGCACAGGGCCACCGCGTGGCGGTGCTCGCCGTCGACCCCACCAGCGGCGTCACTGGCGGCAGCATCCTCGGCGACAAGACGCGCATGACGCGTCTGTCACGCGATCCCAATGCGTTCGTACGCCCTTCCCCATCCTCGGGCTCGCTGGGCGGCGTCGGTCGCAAGACCCGCGAGACCATGCTGCTCTGCGAAGCCGCCGGCTTCGATGTGATCTTGGTGGAGACCGTGGGTGTGGGCCAATCCGAAACCATGGTCGCCGACATGGTCGACTTCTTCTTGGTGCTGATGCTCGCCAACGCAGGTGACGAGCTGCAGGGCATCAAGCGGGGCATCATGGAGCTGGCGGATCTGATCGCCATCAACAAAGCCGAGAGCGACGCTGCCGCGGCACGCCACGCCAAGCGCGAATACATGGCGGCGCTGCGCCTTATGCGCGGCACGCATCCAGATTGGAAGCCGCCGGTGCTCACCATCAGCGGGCTGCGGAACCAGGGACTGGACTCGGTGTGGGAGAAGATCGGCGAGCACCGCGAGGTCTTCACCAACAACGGGGAGTTGCAGCGCAAGCGCCGCGAGCAGATGCGCCGCTGGATGTGGAGCATGGTGGATGACCGCGTGCTGCGTGCGGTGCGCGAGCATCCGGCCGTGGCGGCGCAGGCCGGTCAGTTGCAGGAAGACGTGCTCGAAGGGCGCCTGACTGCGACGCTCGGCGCCGAGGCGATCTTACGCGCTTTCGGCGTCGAGCGCTGACGCGCGAGAGCGGCGTCGGGGACGGGCTCTAGCTCGTTTGCACCAAAAGCAAACGCCTGAACCGCGAGATAGCTCGCGATCCAGGCGTTGAGTTCTTCAGCGCAGGCTACGAGACGCTTTCGGGCTTCACGCGCCCTGTGCCCTTGCCGTCTTCGGGCTCGCCCTCAACCTCGTCGTCATCCTCATCGTCGTCATCGTCGTCGTCTGGATCGATGTCACCTGGCTCGTCTTCGGCACTCACTTCGCCTTCGAACGAATCGTCGAGGTCGTCATCCTCGTCGTCGTCTTCGTCGTCATGAGCTTCGGGGTCAGCGCCTTCTTCCGACGAGGCTGCTTGGGCTTCCGTTTCCGGGCCCGACTCCGCAGAGCGTTCGGCATCATCCTCGTCCCATGCTGGCTGGCTGCCGTCTTCAGCGGCGGCTGCTGCGCCAGACTCGGGCGCGTCGCTGGGATGATTCGCTGCCTCCTGCACAACCTCACCGGCTTCGGCTGCAGGAGCTGCCGCATCCGCGGCATGCTGCTCTGCCCGCCGCTGCTCCTGCCGCGAGGGGCGTGGCTCCGGACGCCCGCCGCCTTGCTGTGGGCGTTCGCGCTGCTCACGCTCCCGGCGTTCGCGTTGCTCCGAGTTGTCCCCGAGCGCTTCGAGTAAGTCGAAGTCGAGCTCGCGGTGCTCGATCACGTGGCTGCGCACGGCCACGCCCAGGCGTTCCATTGCGGTGGCCAGCGCCATCCCGTCGAAGAGTGCGCAAGGCGCCGCGCCAGCCATGGCGGACTCCTCACGCGCACCGCTCGTGACGCGCCCGGTCGTGATCACCCACGCGCTCGATGCCTGACCGTAGTGGTGGAGCGCACCGCGCACATCGATCAGGCCCTCCCGATCGATATCGCGAGCTCCGCGCTGCACGACGATCGCAAGGCGAGTCTCTTCGCTGCCGCGCTTCAGCACGCCAGCGAAGTGGA
>JADGRG010000691.1 GCA_017881145.1 Sandaracinaceae bacterium
GCCGAGGCACCAGGCGCTTCACTGCCAGGCCCAGGCTCGCCGAGGCCGCCGCCGCGTCCATCGCGAGGCCGATGGAAAGCACCAGCAACGACCAAAATCGCATGACCGAGGATACGCACGAAACGCGCGCATGCCAGTCGCATTTCTTTCCGGCGAGCTGTTCCCGGGTGCCTGCGCCGAGCTCAGGGAGCCGCTTCGGGCGGCTCGACCAGCTGCCACTGCTTCGAGAGCACGCCGAGCAGCGCTTGGTTGTCGGTGGTGAGCTCGGACACCAGGGACCGCAATCGCCGGTTCTCTTCCAGGATCTGCTGTAGCCGGCGACTTTCGCTCAGCTTCATGCTGCCATACTTCTCTCGCCAGCGCAGAAACGTTGCTTCGCAGATGCCGTATCGGACACACGCCGCCCGCACGGACACGCCGTCCTGCACGCTACCGAGTACCTCGAGAATGAACGCTTCGCTGAACCGTGGCTTGCGCATGTAATCTCCGCCGACTTCGAGAAGACTTGCTCGACTATCCTAACGGGTCACACCTAAAGACGTTCTTAAAAGCACGCTGGTACTAACTGGGCTCGGTTGCGCGCAGCCGGTAACCGACGCCGGGCTCCGTCACGAGGAGCTTCGGTCGGTTCGGGTCGTTGTCGATCTTCGCGCGCAGGTGACCCATGTAGACATGAAGGTACTGGGTACGAGACGTGTAGCGCGTACCCCAAACGCCCTTGAGCAGCTGCTGGTGCGTCATGACGCGGCCGACATTCTCGGCAAGTACCAGAAGTAGCTTGTATTCGATGGGTGTTAGGTGAAGCTCCTGGTCGTTGACGAACACGACGCCGGCATCGACATCGATCTTGAGATGCCCGGCGCTGAAGATCGACGCCGCTTTGTCCCGCGCTTGCGGCACCACGTTGCGGCGAGCTGCACGCATTCGGGCGAGCAGCTCGGCCACGGAGAACGGCTTGGTCAGGTAGTCGTTCGCGCCCGCGTCGAACGCGCTGATCTTGTCCTTCTCGCCGTTGCGCGCCGACAGCACGATCACCGGAGCGTCGGTCCACTCGCGCAACTGGCGCACCACCTCAGGGCCCTCGAGATCGGGTAGGCCCATGTCCAGCAGCACGATCTCCACGTTGCTGCTCGAAGCGTAGGCGACGCCTTGGGCACCCGTGCTGGCCTCGATCGGCAAGTAACCGTGGGCCAGCAGCGACGTGCGCAAGAAGCGGCGCATCTGCTGCTCGTCTTCGATGATCAGAACTCTGGGGTCATGGCCGTTCATCGGCATCAGCTTTCCAGCGTGCCGCGGTGCGTGGGCGCGGGTAGGGAGATGCGAAAGAGCGAACCGCCGCCTTTTCGCTCGTCCGCGTTGATGCTGCCGCCATGAGCGGCGACGATTCCCTTGCAGATCGCAAGACCGAGGCCCGCTCCCGCTATCGTCTCGCGCTTCAGACGGCTGAATTTTTCGAACACGTGCTCGCGTTGATAGGCCGGTATGCCTGGCCCGCGATCGGCGACTTCGATCTGTACGATGCCTCGGTCGAACTCGGCTCGCGCGCTGATGTCGATCGCCCCGTTGGGCGCATACTTCAGCGCGTTCTCGAGCAGGTTCACGAACACTTGCTCCATCAGAATGGCATCCATGAGCACGAGAGGCACGTCGTCGGCGATGTCTACGTGCACGACGCGTCCGTGCCCCGCCGCGTCGACTCGCTCCCTCGCGTTGTTGACGACGTCCTTGATCGAGTACCAACGCCGCTCCACGTCCACGACGCCGGACGCGAGACGCGTCGACTCCACAAGGTGATCGATCAGGCGATTCATGCGCTCGGCTTCGCTGCGCGCGCTCGCGATCAGCTCGCGACGCGCCGCCGCAGGCAGCACCTCCTCGTCGTCCAAGACAGCGCCGGTCGCGCCCACGATCACGGCGAGCGGACCACGGAGATCGTGCGCGATCGAGCTCAAGAGCGAGCTGTGCAGCCGCTCGAGCTCGGCTTGGCGCGCCTCGGCTTGCGCCGTCAGCGCGTGCTGGACGCGCTCGACTGCGCTCGCGACCTGGTTTGCGACGGCGTCGAGCAACTCGTGCGCGTCCGTGCCGTCCGCACGCGAGAGTGCGTCGGCGTTCACGCCCAGCACGCCGAGTCGGCCGCTCGAGCCGGAGAGACGGACCCAATGCACGTGGCCGCGGTGCGCTGCGTGTCTGCCATGCGCGTCGCGCAGCGTCGCCTCGGCGTCGTCGAGATCGTCGGCTTCGAGCGTGATCGTCGACTCCTGTGCTTGCGCCGTGGCCAACGTCCCGTCCGCGCCTGCCAAGATCACGGCGCCCGCCGCGCCCAGCACGCTGCCGAGATGCTTGACCGCGGTCTGCAGGACCGGGCGCAGCTCCGCGGCCGCCGTGAGTTGCTTGCTGAGCGCGTAGAGCGCCGCCGTTTGGCGCTCCATACGAGCGGAGCTCGCCGCCTGAGATCGCACCCGCTGCATCAGCCCGCTCGTCACGAGCGCGACGACGGCCATCATCGCGAACAGCGCGTAGTTGCGCGGATCGGCCGCCTGCAGCGTGAAGTACGGCGGGATGAAGAAGAAGTCGAACGCCACGACGCTGAGCAGCGTCGCGAAGAAGGCCGCTGCGCGCTCGAACCGCGCGGACATCAAGATCACGCCGAGCAGGTACGTCATGACGATGAGCGGAACCGCCGTCGGACCGACCTCCATGAACAACGCGCCGGACGCCAATGTAGTCGTCGC
>JADGRG010000692.1 GCA_017881145.1 Sandaracinaceae bacterium
AGCAAAGTCGACGACCTGCGTGTGCTCGCGGGCGTCATCCGAGAGCTGGGCCAAGTGCTGGACGACGGCCGGATCGCGAGCGGCCAGCACGGGCAAGAGCTGCTCGCGCACCCAGATGCGCTCGAAGCGCGGGTTGGTGTTGCTCGGATCGCGGGCGATCTCGGCGAAGTGGGTTTCAGCGAAGGCATGCACGGTCGCGCGATCGCAATCGATGAGCGGGCGAATCACGCCATCCGACCGGTGCGGGCTGACGGCGCCCAATCCGCGCACACCCGCGCCCCGCAAGAGGCGCAAAAGCACGGTCTCAGCCTGGTCATCGCGCGTGTGCCCGACCGCGACCCGCTGCGCCCGGAGCTGGGCCGCCAGGGCCAGCAGCGCGGCATAACGGGCATCGCGCGCCTGTGCCTGCAAGGACGGACCCTGGGCCACCTCGACGACCAGCCTATGGAAAGTCACCCCGACCTGCGCTGCCTGGCGCGCAGCGATGTCGACGTCGGCCGCAGCCCCGGCACGCAGACCGTGGTCGACCGAGGCTGCCTCGACCGCGAAGCCCAGCTCCGGCGCCAAGCGCGCCAGACAGCCCAGCAGCGCTGCCGAGTCGGGCCCTCCCGAGCAGGCGACCAGCACGCGCATGCCGCGCTCGATCAACCCGCGCCGCTCGATGGTCCGGCGCGCACAACCGAGCAGCATGCTCAGAAGCGGCCAGAGAAGAGCGACATCCGGACCTCGGCGATGCGGAGGTCACGGCCCTGCGTCGAGGGCAAAATCGAGATGCCAGGCGCGGCCACGATGAGGCCCTGCTCCGACAAGCGCAGCATGCCCGGACCGTTGTCCTGCGCCCTGGGATGGAGCTTGCGCGGTGCTTTGGCCAAGAGTCGCGACTTGCCGCGCGCCTGCCCGGTGTCGCCGGCTTCCTCTTCCGGATCGTAAGCGGTCGACGAGAGGGTGATGACCATCGCCGGGATCACCAACGCCATGCCCAGCGTCAGCGATGCGACGGCGAGCTCCGGTTGGTTGCCACGCTCCAGCCCGAAGTAACCGGCGGCAGCACCGCCCGCGGCGCCTACGATCGGAAAGACGATGTAGGCCCAGGTGGCGTCCATCTCTGCGAGCGCTGGAATCACGAACCCAAGCTCGGCGCCGATCAGACCGAGGCCGATCGTGCCCTTGTAATCTGCGCTTAGCGGCGTGCTCGTGGCCTTGGCGGGCGTGCCTGTCGCGGCCTGTGCGTGAAGCGAGGCCGGTGCAGACACCAACACCGCGGCGGCGAGAGAAGCTGCAAGAAGAGTGCGGACCAGACCGAGATTCATCGAAATTCGCCCCTTTGGCAGGACTGCGCCCGACAAGCTAACCCGCCTTGTTGCGGAAGGGCAAGCGACCAGAGGTCGGCGCGAGCAGTACCGCGCAACGCCGCGACCAGCGCAACGCCGCGGAGTCAGCCGGAAAGCACTTCGAAGCTAGCGATCCGCAGCTCGATCCGGTCGCCACCCGCCCAGCTGTCGGGACGCAGCGCGCCGAGCGCCCGCACGCTTGTGCCCACCTGCACCGGGATTGCAGCCATGTCGAAGCCGAACGCCGTGAGCTGCTGCGTTGCCACGCGCAGCCCGAGCTTACGATGCGCGCCACCCACGATCTTGCTCTCGGTGACCCGCGCCTCTGGGATCAGGAAGAGAGGCTCGGCGTTGGCTTCTCCGAGCGGTTCGAGCAGAGCGAGATCCGTAGCGGACGGAAGGTCGAAGACACCGGGTTCCAGAGCCACATCGACGAGCGCATCGGGACTGGGACGCGCTGAAAGATCGACCTGGCTCGCTGCCGTGAACGCTGCGCGGAAGGCGTCGAGACGCGGCGCTGCCAGCGTGAGACCAGCCGCCGCGTGGTGACCGCCAAAGCGGATCAGGTCGGAGGCGCAGCGTGCCAGCGCATCGTAGAGCGAGAAACCCTGTGGCGCGCGCGCGCTGCCATGCCCGACGCCTGCCTCCATTCCGATCACGATGGCGGGCACCGCGAAACGCTCGACCAGGCGCGCTGCGCTGATGCCCAGGACCCCGCGATGGAAGCTCTCGCTTGCGACCACGATGCCGGTCTTGGGCGCTGCACCGTAAACGCTCTCGACCTGTGCCAGAGCTTCCTCGGTCACGCGACGCTCGGTTGCCTTGCGCTCGTCGTTGATCTGCTCGATGCGCGCGCCGATCTGTCGCGCTTCGAGCAAGGTCTTGGCACGCAAGAGCGCAAGCGTCAGCGACGGATCCCCCATACGTCCTGCAGCGTTCAGCCGCGGGGTCAGCCTGAACGAGACGTCGATGGCAGAGAGCGCCGTGCCTGGACGCACACGCCCCAACTCGCGCAGCACGGTCACACCCGGACGCGATTGCGGAGAGCACACACGAGCCAGCCCTGCACGCACCAGACGTCGGTTGTCGCCGTCGAGAGGTGCGACGTCGGCGATAGTGCCGAGCGCGACCAGATCGAGGTAGTTGCGCAGGTCGAGCTGTGTGCCGAGCGCGACGCGCACCGCAGCCCCAAGCGAGAGAGCGAGCCCGGCGCTCGCCAGACCCTTGTAGCTGAACATGCAGTCGGGACGATGCGGGTTCAGGAACGCAAACGCCGGCAGTGGCTGCTCGGGCACCAAGTGGTGGTCGACGACGATCACGTCGATGCCGGCGGCACGCGCTCTGTCGATCCGTTCGTGATCGCTCGAACCGCAATCGCAGGTCACCAGCAACGAGGGTGTGCCGGAGAGCACTCGATCGAGCGCCGCGTCCGAAAGGCCGTAGCCACCGTCGAAGCGATTGCCAACGTGGATCGCGACCTGCGCGCCAAGCTCTTCCAGGATGCCCGACAAGATCACGGCGCTGGTCGTGCCGTCGACGTCGTAGTCACCGAAGACGGCGATGCGCTCGCCTGCCCGAACCGCACGCGCCAAGCGATCGGCGGCGCGCTCACGATCGGCCATGCCTTCCGGCCGCGTCAGACCCGAGAGCTGCGCCGACAGGTACTCGCGAGCGTCTGCTTCGGCGCCGAGCCCCCGATGCAGGAGCACCTGGGCGATCGTCGGCCCTACCCCGAGCGCGCGGCCGAGCTCCTGCGCAGCGATGAGGTCAGCCGAACGAACGCTGTAGCGCATCAAGACGCGACCACCCGATCACGCGGCACGGAAGCACGCCGCATGAGTGTGGGCGCTACCACGGGCTCAAGAGCTGTCCAGAGATCGGCGCGGAGCGAGCGCGCCCGCAGAAAAAACCGCAGGAATAC
>JADGRG010000693.1 GCA_017881145.1 Sandaracinaceae bacterium
ATAGCTCGGCACGCAGACCATGCGGCCTGTGGCACCGAAGGCACTCGCGGTGGTTCTCGGGCGCATGCTGGACGGAACGCGCGAGGTCACCTCGGTGACAGTCCGTGCAGGTGATGGCGGCGGCGAGATCTTTCTCACCCTCCGCACGATGGGGATTGTGGCAGAGCCGGCAGTCCGCCGAGCCATGCACGTTGGCGCCGGTGATGTCCTTGCCCCACTCCACCTGGTTGCTCGCCGCTGCGCGCGCGACGACGGTCTCGCCGGGGCCGAAGATGTGGCAGCGCTGACAGTCGAGTACGGTCGAGTCTTTGCGCTTCGCGAGGGTCTCGGCGTGGCAGGACTCGCAGCGCTCGCCGGCAGCTGCTGGCTTGCCATGGAGCGTCTTCGAGTGGCATTGCACGCAATCGACCAACTTGGGATCGATGGTGTGGGCCGCGTGACCCGCCGTCTGTGCCAGCGCGTCCCAGGTGCGTTCGTTCTTGGCGTGGCAGCTGCGGCACGAGGCTTTGTCGAGCTTGCCGTGCTTGGGCATCCAGCGCTTGCCGGCGAAGGACCGCCAGAGCACTGAGAAGGTCCGCCCCTCGGGCGCCCGATGGCATGCTTGGCAAGAGACCTTCTTGTGTCCGCCCAGATGCTGCGTGGAGTCCGCGTGACAGCGCGCGCAATACTGGTTGCTCGCGAGGTAACGCTCTGCCGGTGGATGCGCAAGCATCCAGCCGGCCAGCACCACCGACCCGAGCCCGAGCACGAGCAGCCAAAGGCGCGCGGTCTGTGTCATGACTTGCCTCCGCGCTTGCGCAACGCAGCGACAAGCGCCAGTAGGCCGAGGACCAAGAGCGCGACGGCCGGGATGGTCGTCGTGGCATGTTCACCGAGCAAGCGAGTCAACGCGGCGCGCTTGCCGCCTGTCACTGCGACCGCTCTGTCCCTGAGCGTCTGTGCGGCTGCTGCGATCTTGTCGGGATTGAGCGTATGGACTGCGATGCGCATCGCGTGTCGTGCTTCGTCGATCGGCTGCAGCTTGCGGCCGAGCTCAGCGATCGGAGCCCCAGCGAGCGCTTCCTGCGCCGCGTCGACTGCCGCCTCGGCATCGCGCACTTGCTGCGCCACCTTGCGAATCGTGTCGAACATCTTCTGGCCCTTGGCGTGGCAGCGCTGGCAAGCCGCCTGGCGGTCGACGCCGATCAGACCCGAGGTGACGGGAGCGACCTCGTGGCTGCCATGACAATCCACGCACGGCAAGAAGCCCAGGCGCTTGAATGCACGCTGGTGCGGACCCGACGAAAACGACTCCCATTCCTGCTTGTGACAACCCTGGCAGCCGGCGATCGCGGCTTCACGACCCGCGATGGCGTGGTCCTTGTGGCAGTCGTTGCAGGTCGGTGGGTGGCGTTCGTTGCGCGCCAGAGGTTGACCCGCAGCCGCCTCGATCCAGCGCGCGTACTTGCGCCCGTGCAGGCTCTTCCGCCACTGCTTTTCTTCGTCGCTCGGCATCTTCAGCGAGGTCATCAGCTCGGTGTCCGAGTGACAGTGCCCACAGGTCGCGGCGACGTTGCCGGGATAGACCCGTGACTTCGGATCGGTGACGGTGCGGACGTCGTGAGAACCGTGGCAGCCCGCGCAGGTCGCTGCGCGCATCTGACCTCGCGCGTTTGCCAGTCCGTGGGAGCTCGCTAGGTACTTCTGCAGCTGGTTCGTCGGCTCGTTCTTGTCGACGGTCGCCATATGCTGGGCATCGGCGTGACAGTTGCCGCACACCGCCGGATTTCCCAGCGCGTCAGCGCGCGCGTGAAAGCCTGCGGCCTTGTCGTGCGCTCGCACGCTGGGCTCGGTGGGTCGGCCGCCGTGACAGTTGCTACAGGTGAGGCCCTTCTTGCCGTGGATGCTGTCCGGCAGTTGTGTAGGCGGCTCCCGGAGGCGCGGATCGCGAAGCTGGCGATGGCACTCCACGCAGGTTTCCTCGGCTTGGACACCTGCGGCACTTACAAACACCAGAGCCAGGCCGATCGCCACCCGCGTCCAAGCCCAGCGACCTGGCGCCCACTTATACTTCACGCCGTTCATCGAGCGTCTCCGTGGCAGACACGACACACGCCTTGCCGTGTCTTGTCGCTGCCAGCGCCAAATCCAGGGGGATGCGGGTTACCGGCAATGCTTCCCACGCGATGACACGGAACACAGGTGTGCGACGCGTCCGAGTCGTGACAAGCGGCGCAGGTCAGAATGTTGCTGCGCGCAGCACGCGCGTGACCGCGCGGCGAAAGTGGGTCGAGCCAGCCGGGTGGATGCGGGCTCTGGGCCCCGACGCCGCCGCCGATGCCCGTGTCGCGATGGCAGCCATCGCAGAAGCTCACGCCGTGACAACGCAGGCAGGTGGCTTGCTCCAGGCGCGCTTCCGATGGATGCCGTGCTTTGAAATCGGCGCCGTGGATGAAGTCGCGCGACACCTCGGTGGGGTGCAAGAGAACTGCCGGCAAGCCTGGCGACGCGGTGTGGCACTCCGAGCAGAACGAAGGCTCGTGACACTGGCTGCAGAGCGAGCTCTGGGCTCGCGCACGCGTGCCGTGCTCGTGCAAGAATCCGGGGGGATGCCGCACCAGCTCCACCTGGCTGCGCTTGTAGCGATGCAGATCGATGTGGCAGCGCGAGCAGGCGAGGGCTGGCATGTCAGCGGCGTGGCAGCTCTTGGTGCAGGGCTGCATCGGTGGCAGCCGCGGGCTGAAGGCCGCCGCGCTTCGATCATTGGCATCGGAGCCCAGGCCGTGACAGCCGACGCATCCGCGCACGCCGCGCCCAAAGTGGTTGCCGTGGTTGAAGCGAACCGGGCGATCGCGCTCCGAATAGCTGGCTGCAGCCTCCGGATGGGTATGGCAGAAGCGGCACTCTCGCTCGGCGGGCTGGGTATGGCATTGCTTGCACTTCTGCTCTTTGGGGAAGATGCGCGTGGCTTCCTCACCCTGCGCCGCTTCCTGCGCCTCCGTGCTGGGAGTCGGTTGCGCGGCTGCGGCTTGCGCGGCCTGCGCGCTCACCACGCCGCCATCAGCGGCAGCAGCTGTCGGCGGCAGCGCGCTTTCTGCGGTTGCGAGGCTCGGCACTCCCGCGTCGCCGCTCGGCTTGAAAGCCGGAGCCAGTCCGTCCTTCGAGCCGGGTTGCCAGATGTTGTGGCACTGCAGACAGCGCACGCCGGCAGCCAAGTGCGGGCCGTGGGCAAAACGGATCTTGTCGTGCGGCCGCGGGGGCATGCGCGCGCAACTCGCGAGCATGCAGACGGATGCTGCCAGGGCGAACCAACGCATCAGTGCGACCCCCCATCCAGCAGGTAACTCACGCGCAGGAGGCTACGTACTTCCAGCAGAGCGATTGGCGTGCGGGCCAGATCCGCGCTCAGCGCCGAAGTCCAGCGCGGCCCCAACGGCAGCTCCGCCGACAAGCGCGCCAAGAGCGCTGTGCGCTTGCTGTCGTGTTCGTCCACGGCGGCACCGAGCTCAGGTGCGATGCGCAGGGGATAGTAGGGCACGAACGCCGCTGCCAAGCGCGTGATGAAGAGCGCGGTCTCACCTTCGTCGCGACGGCTGATCTCGCAGACCACCTCGGTGCGTTGCCCGGTGGGTCTGAAGCGCACGCTGGCATCCGTCCGATAGCCGAGATGTGCACCTTCCTTCGGCGCACCCGGCAGGTAGGACCTGCGCATGCCGAGCTCGACGCGCGCCGACCAATCGTGCGACACGTGTCCCGTCACTCCGAGCACGCCCTCGTCGTAGACGTCCGTGGCGAACATGCTGAGGATCGACCAGCTCGGCAGCAATTTCCTTGGATCGGCATGGACATAGGCAAGCTCGGGCTCGATCTCATCGGTGGCCAGATAGGCCGCTTGAACCCGCGCTTCTTGCACGCCCGAGCGCACATCGAAGGTGCTGCTCGCGAGTAGATCGAGGCGCTCGTAGGGCCGATACGCCACCGTGCCCATCAGTGCGCGGTTGGCCGCAAGGCCGTTGCTCCAGCGTTCGATGTAGCTGCCAGCGGCCGCGAGCGTGCCGGGCCGGTCGTAGCCGACTCGCGCCCCATAAGCCACCGTAGGCTGAGTGTATTCGGAATGTGAGCCGAGCACCGTGGACACGCTGGTTACTGGACGCCCGGCAACGGCCTCGAAATAGAGGCCGGACTTGGCGCGCTCTTCTACGCCTACGCCGTCGAGGTGCAAACCTCCCGGCAGACCCCAGGTCACAAAGCGGCGTCCGCCCCAGGCTGAGAGGGAACGCCAACCGGCCTTGGCGTAGGCCGTCGCGAAGTCGCCGGAGAGAAGTTGTCCCTGGCTCTGCGCCGGCATGGTGGCGTCTGCTGCACCCCAGGCTGAGACGTGCACTTCGACGGCGCGGTTGCCGAGGCCGCTGGCGTCGAGGCTGATGCGCTCGTAGACGGGCACCTGATCGACGCGCCGCCAGAAGAGTGTGGACGAGCTGGCCGCCGAGGTCTCCAAGGTCAGCTCGTAGCGCGGAACGTAGCGCAGGATGGTGTCGTGTCGAATGACGACGCGTTCGGGCTGGAGCTCCGCTTGTTGAGCAGCAGCCGTCAGCGGCAAGAGCGCGCAGAGCACGAACCCCGCCAACGCAAATCGGCGCCGTGCGCAGCGCATGCCGGCACAACTCGCCTCCGCTCGCGCCGGTTGGGGTCGCTCTTGCACGTTTTCACTCCTTCCGTTTTGTCGGATAGGAGTCGTCCAGCCGCGCTGCGCCCCACACGGAATCGTCTACATCCAGCTCCGAGCGACACTGCGTTGCCTTGAAGGTTCCTGATAGACAGCTTTCCTGCTTGTCATCGAAGCAGACCCACACTTGTCCGGTGTAGTCGCCGAAGCCTCGGTCACGCAGCGACAAGAGCGCCACGCCGCCGCCGTGGCTGAGCCACAGCTCCTTGACGGGAACTTCGTAGTGCACGCTCAGCGGCGAGTTCTTGTCGTCCAACTCGACGCGGATCGGGGTGCCGTCCAGAGTCGGCTTGCCCTTCCACCGCAACCACACCCGCCGCTTGTCGTTGGCGATAGGCAGGCCACAGCGTGCGATAGGCGCATCGGCGAGCAGGAGGTCGACGCGCTCGCGGCCGGGCATGGTTTCCACGCGCACTCGCGCTTCGGCCAGGGTGAACGCCGTGCCATAGAGCTTGCCCGAGACGACGCCGTCTCCGATGTCCTTCAGCTCTTTGCTCGCAGCGCGAACGCTGAGTGGACGGTGCTCGGCGTAAGGTGCCTCGCTGCAACCAAGTTGACCTGCTCCTAGCGCCAGGACGATGCAGGCAGGCAAGGCTCGCAGAAATCGATGCATGGATGATCGCATATCACTCACTGCGCCGCTCGCTCAGTCGAAGAAATAGTAGAAGCGCGGAATCGTTCCGAGCTCCTCTTTGAACACGTAGATGCGCTTGGTTTCGATGATGCGCCGCACGTCGCTCTCGGGCTCGAGGAGGTTGCCAACCTTTCGCGACCCGGTCGGGCAGGCCTCGAGACAGGCCGGATAACGACCATTGCGCGTGCGATGCAGACAGAAGGTGCACTTCTCCACCACGC
>JADGRG010000694.1 GCA_017881145.1 Sandaracinaceae bacterium
ACGCGCTGCGCATCGAAGCGACTGAAAACGCGCTCTGACGCAAGCCAAGGCTCGTTCCGCGCAGCGTTGCGTTACCATGCCGGCGTGCGAGTCACTCGGATCGCGAGGTATGGCGCCGAAGCGCTGGCGTTTGTGGCCGGACTAGTGCTCTGCCTGCCGCTGCTCGGCACAGACGCCTTCTGCCTCGACGACAGCTTCATCCACCTCGCCTATGCCAAGAGCATCCATCTTGGCGAAGGCATCAGCTACAACCCCTTCGACTCCGAGACCGGCTTCTCCAGTCCGCTCTGGCTCGGCTTGCTTTCCCTCTGGCCCTTCGGCCTTCCGTCGATTCTGGCGGTCAAGTGTCTGGGCGCGCTCCTGCACGCCGCCAGCGCCGCCCTCGGAGCCGCGCTTTGCCGCGAGTGCGAGCCGGAAACGCCACACGTGGCGTGGGTTGCTGGCGTCTTCTTCGCCGCCACGCCGCTCGCCCTACAAGGCGCGACCAGCGGCATGGAAGTGCCACTCGCCACTCTGCTGACCTTGGCGTTCACCCTCGCTCTGCTGCGCGAGCGCCTCGGGCTTGCTGCATGCATGGGTGGACTCGCCTACCTCGCCCGTCCGGAGACCCTGGCATTCACCGCCTGCTTCAGCGCCAGCCGAGCGCTCGAGCTGCGCTCTGCCGGCAAGCTGGTCGCAATGCTCGGACCCGGCGCGGCGCTGCTCGTGTTCGGAGCCTACTGCAGCACAGTCTCCGGACACTTCTGGCCGAACACCTTCTACGTCAAGGGCGGTGCGCACCCGGCCGCGGGGCTCACCTATCTCGCCAAAGAAGTCCTCATCCTGCAGCCCGTGGTCGCCTCCGTCGCGGGGCTGGCGTTGCTCATACGTGGCCTGCAGGAAGCTGCGCGCAAGCGCTCTTTCGCGCTGCCATCCATCGTGCTCTCGGGTTGCGTCACGCTGCTGGCGATCGCCTGTAGTCGCCGGCTCTACCCTGATCTGCGCTTCTACCAGAGCCGCTACTTCGTGATCGTGCTCTGGGTGTTGCCGCTCGCGGCCGCCTGTGGCCTGGCACGTTTGCGCCGGGGCGTCGCCGTGCTGCTCTGCGGGACGCTCTGCCTCGCCAACGGATATCTGTGTTTCTATAACAACTCGTTGCAGCTCGCTCAGGAACGCGGCGTCGACCGTCTGCACGTCGACGTCGCACGCTACGTGGCCGCTTCGCTGCCGAAAGAGAGCGTGATCGGCGTCGAGGGCGCCGGGGCATCGCGCTATTTCACGCCACGCTCGATGCGGATCGTGGACCTGGTTGGACTCAACGATCGGCACTTGGCCCACCTCGGAGCCAACCCTTTCCTCAAGCTCTGCTACGTGCGCGACCGTGGGGTGACGCACTTCGCCTACCCCGCTGGCTATGCCGCCGCGCTCGACCGCGCTTTCGAGCTCACCACGCTGGTGCGTTTTGCGGAGCCGGCGTATGCGCAGCTCGACCCACCCCGGCCATGGGTCGTGACGGTGGCCCGAGTGAACCGGCCGCGAGCCGAGTTCGCTGCTTTTTGCGCCCAGCTGCACTGAGCGCGGAGGCTTCTGCCGCCTCGCGGTGCGGGCCAAGTTCTGGTAAGAGCGGGCCTGCCGCGCGAGCTCGCGCTCCCATCCTTAGAAAAGAGAAAGCACCATGGCTGCCAAGACCAATCCAGGAAACTTCTTCGAAGATTTTCGGTGTGGCGACAAGCTCGTGCATGCCGTTCCGCGCACCATCACCGAGGGCGACTGTGCGCTCTATGTCGGTCTCTACGGTGACCGCTATCCGCTGCACTGCTCGGCTGAGTATGCGCGCTCGCTCGGCTACCAGCGCGAGACCGTGAACGACCTCTTGGTCTTCCATATGGTCTTCGGCAAGACCGTCAACGACGTCTCGCTCAACGCCGTGGCGAACCTCGGCTACGCGAACCTGCGCTTCCTTACGCCCGTTTATCCCGGCGACACGCTCTCCTCGGTCTCCGAAGTGCTCGGCAAGAAAGAGAACAAGAGCGGCCAGAACGGCGTGGTCTGGGTCAAGACCCAAGGCCAGAACCAGCGCGGCGAAACCGTGCTCGAATATGTGCGCTGGGTGATGGTGAACAAGCGCGATGCGAGTACGCCGACCGGCGCTGACGACAAGCCCGAGATCGCCAAGGAAGTGAAACCGGAGCAACTCGGAGCGCCCAAGCCCCTCGACCTCGCGCGCTATGCCGCGTGGCCCTCGGGTGGTCGTGCCTTCTTCGACGACTACGAGAAGGGCGAGCGCATCGATCACATCGACGGCATGACCATCGAAGAATCCGAGCACGCCATCGCGACGCGGCTCTACCAGAACACCGCCAAGGTGCACTTCGACGGCTACGCCGCCAAGAGCACGCGCTTCGGCAAGCGCCTCATCTACGGCGGTCACGTGATCAGCGTGGCGCGATCGCTCTCGTTCAACGGGCTAGAGAACGCGCTCGGCATGCTGGCCTGGAACGGCGGCGCCCACGCCAACCCCACCTTCGCCGGCGACACCATCTACGCCTACAGCCAAGTGCTGGACAAGGCCGCACTCAGCGGACGCGGCGATGCAGGCGCGCTGCGCGTACGCTTGGTCGCCATCAAGAACGCCGACCCAGTCAAAGACAACATCCCGCTCAAAGTCGAGAAGGATGGCGCACAGAGCTACCACCCCAACGTGGTGCTCGACCTCGACTACTGGCTCCTGATGCCGAAGAAGCGCTGACCTCCGAGGTGACACGTGCTGGCAGGGATCAGGACGTGGGCCACAAGCAGGAAGCGCGCGGGGTTCGGCGCACGTCACGGTAGCTGCGCTCGTGCAGCATCGAGCTCACGCAAGCGCGTGCGCGCGTCTAAACTGTGCTTTGCTACCCATCCTGAACCGGGCGGCGGCGATCTTCCCCGGGTGGGCCGGAACACCCGCAGGGGTGGGCTGCGCAGCTTGCCAGCGCGGAAGCCACCGGACAGAGTCGGACTGGCAGCCTTCACGCAGAGAGCGGATTGCTGACGTGCAGGTCGGTGAAGCGACTGAAGTCCCGGTCGGCCGACCACAGCTCGGTGACCGAGTGCGCGAGACACAGGCTCGCGATCCGCGCATCGTGCACGCGCGGACCGTGGACGTTGCTCCCGGCGAGCACGCGCCGCAGCGCAGGCCAATATGCTTCGGTCTCGGCCAGCAAGACCAGCGAGGGCGACTCGAGCCACACATCGAGTTGGTGGAGCGCTTTCGGCGAAGGCGTGGGCGGAGCATAGATGCGCGGATGCGTGACGATGGCGAAGAACTCGTGAACACAAGGCCACGGAATCGCCCATGCAGCGGCTCCCTCCGCAAGCTCGCGCACGCGCTGCAACGCGCTCGCGTGGAACGCCGAGTCGCCGCGGTGCGCGTAGACCAGGATATTGGTGTCGACGGCAATCACGCGCCCCTGCCCTCGTATACGGCATCGCGGATCTCGTCCCAGCGTTCTTGCTGAAACTCCGGCCGCAAGCCCTGGCCGGTGAAGCTCGCATCACGCAGGACGAAACGGGGCCGCGCGCGCTGCTCCTTGAGCACCGCACGCAGGCCGGCCTCGACCAGCGCCCGCACGGTGGTGCCTTGACGCTGGGCGAGCGCCTTCGCCTGGCTGAGCAGAGCGTCGGAAATCTCGATGGTCGTCTTCATATGGGTACCCATACCATAGGATATGGGTGCGGGCCAGGCGAGGCAGAACCCCGCATGGCCGGCCACGCGCCCCGAAGCCACCAGAGGCTCGGTCGAACGCTCAAGAGCTACTTCTTCTTGCCGCCGGTCGGGTCGGCAAGCAGGCCGTCGAGGAAGTCGTTGTCGAGGGCTGGCTTGTTCGACTTCGGCGCAGGCGCGGCTTCGGCGACCGACTCGTCGGCAGCTGGCTCGGCTGGCGCCTCTTGCGCTGCTGCTGACGGCTGCGGAGCACCCGCGGGCTTGGCAGCTGCGACGTTGGACCTGGGAGCTGGCTTGGCCGCGGCAGGCGCAGCAGCTGCTGCTGACTCGGCACTGGCGGCTGCATCCAGCTTCTGCTAGCGCTCCTCGAAGACGGTCTTCTGGCGAGCCATGTAGGCCTCGCGCTGCAGGCGATAGGCTTCTTTCTGCGAGAGCCCGGCCTGCTGCTGCGTGTGCACCGGGTGTGGGCCCGAACCCGGCGCGGTACCTCCGAAGTGTTTGGCGGATGCAGCCGCGTAGGTCGGCGCGGCTGCCGGGGCTACCACCGCGTGCGGCGTGCTCGCAGCCGAGCCGTTGCTCGCGGCGGAGAAGTGTCCGAAGTGAGAACCTCCTGCAGCTGGCGCTGCGCCGAATCCCGACTGCGCGCGGGGCACCGTGGCCACGGCGACCGCAGCCATTGGCGGCCCACCAGCCAGGTTGCGCACCTCGGCCACCGACGTATTGCCGGCAGCAGCCACCAGCGCTTCGCACTCTGCTTGGGTGGCGCCGGTGTCACGCGTGCAAGCCGCAAAAGCACCGGGCTTGGCCGTGAAGAGCGCGCCGAGCGCCCATTCGTTGAGCCCAGCATAGAGGCGCAAGCGCATCTTCGCCGCGGCCATCGTGTCGGGCGGGACCGGCGTGTGGAAGAGCGCCTGACTGGCGGCGATGCGCAGAGGATCGCTCTGCTGCACCAGCGCGTCGGCAGACTTCGCCATCTGCTTACTGAGCTTGGTGACGAGCTTCGTCGCGACGGCAGCCGATAGGCCTCCGTGGGTCTGCAAACGTTGGACTACCGCTGCGTCCTGCGCCCTGGCCGGCAGGCTCAGCGCAGAGAGCGCAAGAAGGAAGAAGCACGATGCGACCAAGAGACCGTTATGCGATCCAAACATGTGGGAACTCCGTTCCACCCGGGGCCGGGCGCGGCGCACTCACGCCTGCCTCGGCTTGCCCCTCCCCTGTGAGGGGGGTGTACACAATTCGTACACAGGGAAACGGATTGGTTCAACCCAATTTAGGGGCAATTCGTCCGGCACGCGCGAATCGGTGCTACCCGAGCGCGCTACCGAGACGAGGCGCCACCTTCCACTCTAGACACAACCATAAGTCGCCGTGATCACACGGCATTTATGGCTAGATCAGGGTTTGGAGCGGCGCAGATAGGCGGGAATATCGAGCATGGCCTCGTCGTGGATCGCGCTGGCACCGAAGCCACGTGAGGCCTGCACCTCGGGCATCGAAACCTGGGCGGGGGGCGCCATGGCGGGTCGGCTCAAGGGCCGCGCGATCACGTCGCGGGACTGACTCTGGCGCGGCGCTGGCATCGAGGAGGGCACGGTGCTGCGCGCCAGGACCTGCTGAGCTGCGGTGCGCACGCTCGTCGAGTGGCTTCCGCCGATGCTGGCTGGCACGGAGACCTGCGTGGGACGCGCCATCGCGCCTATGGCTGCAGCGCGCTCGCTGCTCTCGGCCTGCGACTCGAAGCCCGTCGCTATGACCGTGACCTTCACGACGTCTTCCATGTTCGGATCCGTCACCAGACCGAAGATGATGTTCGCATCCTCGTCGGCGGCTTCCTGCACCATGCTGGCGGCTTCGCGGACTTCCTTGAGCTTCACATCGGGACCCGCCGTGAAGTTGATCAGGATGCCGGTCGCGCCTGCGATGGAGATGTCGTCGAGGAGCGGCGAGTTGATGGCCACGTCGGCGGCTTCCATGGCGCGGTTCACGCCGCGGCCGTAGCCAGTGCCCATCAAGGCCTTGCCCGTGCAGCTCATGATGGTGCGCACGTCGGCGAAGTCCACGTTGATGATGCCGGAGCGAACGATCAGATCGCTGATGCCGCGAACTGCCTGCAGGAGCACGTCGTCGGCGCGACGGAAGGCTTCCAGCATGGACATGTCGTCGTCGGCGACCGTCAGCAACTTTTCGTTAGGAATGGTGATGATGGTGTCGACCGACTGCGAGAGCTCTTCCAGCCCCAAGAGCGCATTCTTCATGCGGCGCTTGCCTTCGAAGGCGAAGGGCTTGGTCACGACGCCCACGGTCAGCGCGCCCTGATCACGCGCGATCTGCGCGATGATCGGTGCGGCGCCCGTGCCGGTTCCGCCGCCCATGCCCGCGGTCACGAACACCATGTCCGCGCCTTGCAGGGCTTCCGCGATGCGCTGCACGTCTTCGAGCGCGGCCTTGCGGCCTACCTCGGGCGTGGCGCCAGCACCTAGGCCGCGCGTGAGGTTCACGCCCAGCTGGATCTTGCTTGGCGCTGAGTTGCCAGCCAGAGCCTGGGTGTCGGTGTTGGCGGCGATGAACTCCACGCCATCCAACCCCGAGAGGATCATGGTGTTGATGGCGTTACCGCCCGCACCACCCACGCCCACAACCTTGATCTTTGCCGTCAGGTCCGCGTCGTCCGCGAAATCGATCGAAATACCCATAGCCTGCCTCCCGGAGAGCCCTTCTCCGCTTTCTCTTCTCACCATGCAGCGAGGATGCCCCCTCGATGCATGCCGAATAACCCACGGTGGCATTGCGCCACCAAGAAATCAGAACACCTCGCGAAACCACTCACTCAGTCTGCCGCGCAGCAGACCGTTGTTCTTCGGCACGTGCCGCACCGGCTTGCGCGCACGCTCCAAGGTCAAGCGCTCGGCGCCATACTTCACCAGCCCCACTGCAGTTGCGTAGGCAGGGCTCTTCACCACGTCTGCGAGCCCGCCCACGCCGATCGGCGTCGCGCGCCGCGCTGGTAGGCCCATGATCTGTTCGGCGAGCTCCGGCATGCCGTCGAGCAAAGTCGACCCGCCGCAGAGCACTATGCCCGAGGCGAGCATGTCGATGTAGCCCGTCTCTTTGAGCACGTGATGAGCCGCCTGGAAGATCTCTTCCACGCGCGGTTCGATGATCTGCACGAGCACGTCGCGCGCCAGAATGCGCGGGGCGCGCCCACCGACCGAGGGAACCTCGATGGTCTCGTCGGGGTCGATCATGCTGCAGGCAGCACAACCGTATTTCATCTTGATGCGCTCGGCCTCGGCCATCGGCGTGCGCAGTCCCTGCGCGATGTCGCTGGTCAGGTTTAGACCACCGATCGGAATCACACTGGTGTGCACGGCCGCGCCGTCCACGTAGACGATGATGTCGGTGGTGCCGCCGCCGATGTCGATCAGCGCGACGCCGATCTCTTTTTCGTCGTCGGTGAGAGCCGCATAGGCGCTGGCCAGCGGTTCGAGCACCACCTCAGCCACATGCAGGTTGCAGCGCTCGGCGCACTTGATGATGTTCTGCACGCTGGTCGTCGCCGCAGTCACCACGTGCACGCGCGCTTCCAGGCGCACGCCGTTCATGCCCACCGGACGCGTGATGCCGTCCTGGTCGTCGACGATGTATTCCTGCGGCAGGACGTGGATCACCTGGCGATCACCGGGCAGCGGGATCGCCTTGGACTGTTCGAGCACGCGCTCGACGTCTTCATCGGCGACCTCGCGGTCGTGGATGGCAGCGACGCCTTCCTTGTTCATGCCGCGCACGTGGCTGCCCGCGATGCCGGCGTAGACCGTCTGGATCTTGCAGCCGGCCATCGTCTCGGCCTGGTCGATCGCCGCGCGAATCGCCTGGACGGTCGACTCGATGTTGACGACGACGCCCTTCTTCAAACCCTTGGAGGGAACCGAGCCGATCCCGATGATGTCGATTCCGTCGTCGACTTGCTCGCCGACAATCGCACACACCTTGGTGGTCCCGAGGTCGAGTCCTGCGATCAGTTGGGATGATGCCATGGTCTTTCCTGAAGGCTCCGAGCGTCGCGCACCACGAGAAATACAGAGGAACCCCGAGCACACCAAAATATTTGCAAAGTTGTCGCTGCTTCCGGATCAGCGCACACGGACCGTGACGCGGTCCGGACGCCTATCGTTGTCGAGATAGACGTAGAGCGGGCGGCTCTTCTTGCTCGAAAGATCCGCTAAAACCTGGCGTAAACGGCCAAGCTTGGCGTGGAAGGGAGGCTTGCCGAGCCGCACGTAGGTCGCATCGCCGCCCACATAGAGCGAGAACGATCCGTCGTCCTCGGCGTGAATTTCGGAGATGGGTTCGCGACGGAAAAGACCCGCATCTTGGTAGTCGTGCAGCAGGCCCACGGCGTTGAGCAGGGACTGCGCCGAGCCTTGACGATCACGCTGCACGGCTTCCGGGGCGATGCCCGTGATCACGGGCAGGTCGGACGGATCGCCGGGTCCGAGCGGCTTGAAGGCTGAGCCGTCCTCGGCCACCAGATAGACCTCATCGAGCAAAAGGAGCGCGAGCGGATGGCGCTCCTCCATCTCGATCACGTAGGTGCTCGGGAGCCTGCGCCGCACGCTGGCGCTGGCGATCCAAGGCTCTGCCAGCAGGTTCTTGCGGGCATCCTCCGGCCCAACCTCGAAGACGTTCTGGCCGAGGTGAACGCCCGCAGCCTGCGCCACTTCCTCGTGCGAGAGGTGAGATGCCCCGTGTACTTCGATCACCGTGGTCGCAAACGCTGGCGAGGTGCGCAGATGCCGGTCTACCAGCTTGCCAACCGCCCCGAGCCCCGCCAGCGCAGCTGCGACGACGCAGCAGCCAAGCACGACCGAGCCCACCCGGCGCAGACCCGAGAAGCGAGCCCGCATGCGTTCGCGCCAAAGAGCGTAGCGCGCCGAAAAGGGAACGCGCGGAGTCGCAGGCGCGGAGCGACGGTTCTCGGGCGGGGTCGTCCGACGATTCTCGGGTGGAGCGGCGCTCTTCTTGCCCATCACGCGGGCTCCTTCTGCGCCAGCAGAGCCAGGAGCTCCGGGCCGGTCTGCGTGATGTTGCCGGCACCCAGCGTGATCACGATGTCGCCGGACTGAAGCCGCGGCAGCATGGCGGCTGCCAGCTCACTGCGCTTGCCGACGTAGGTGACATCGCGATGCCCGTGCGCTCGGACGGCATTGGCCAGGTGCTCGGAGTCCGCGCCTGAGATGGGTTTCTCGCCAGCGGCATAGACGTCGGTCAGGAAGAGCACGTCCGCGCGATTGAAGGCGCGCGTCAGCTCGTCGAAGAGGTGGTGGGTGCGGGTGTAGCGATGCGGCTGAAACGCCACCACCACGCGGCGCCCGTAGGCGCGCTGGGCTGCATCGAGCGTGGCTTCGACCTCGGCGGGATGATGCCCGTAGTCGTCGACCACGGTGACGCCACGCACCTCGCCGCGCACCGTGAAGCGCCGCTGCACGCCAGCGAAGCTCGCAAGCGCTTCGCGCAGGACGGCCCGGTCGACACCGACCTCATCGGCGATCGCGATCACAGCCAAGGCGTTCTGCACATTGTGCACGCCAGGCATGCGCACCTCGAACTCACCCTGTGCAACGCCACGTTGCACCAGCTCGAAGCGAGAAGAGAGGCCCGAAGCGACCAGATTCTTCGCCGAATAGTCGGCTTGCGTCGAGAGCCCGTAAGTGGTGATGCGCTTTTCGATGCGCGGCAGGATGTCCTGCACGTGGGGGTGATCGAGACAAGCCACGACCAGACCGTAGAAAGGCACCTTGTTGGCAAAGGCGACGAAGGCTTCTTTCACTGCGTCGAGGGTCTTGTAGTAATCGAGGTGCTCGGGGTCGATGTTGGTGATCGCCGACACCACCGGCATCAGATGCAGAAACGAGCCATCCGACTCGTCGGCCTCGGCGACCAGAAAGCGCCCGTGCCCACGCGTCGCACCCGAGCCGAGCACGTTGAGCTTGCCGCCGATGATCACGGTGGGATCGAGCCCAGCTGCGCGTAGCACCGTCGCCACCAGCGAGG
>JADGRG010000695.1 GCA_017881145.1 Sandaracinaceae bacterium
CGACCCCCGCTGCAGCGACCACCGAGAAGCAGCCGGCTACGGAGAAGGCCCCGGAGCCTGCCAAGGCCCCTGCTGTCGTAGCCATCGACGGTTCGAGCACGGTCTTCCCTATCAACGAAGCCGTGGCCGAGGAGTTCCAGAAAGTGAACCCCGCCAAGGTGACCATCGGCGTCTCCGGCACCGGTGGTGGCTTCAAGAAGTTCTGCGCCGGTGAGATCGCCATCGCTGGCGCGTCGCGGCCCATCAAGCCGACCGAAGCGCACACCTGCGCGGCCGCCGGCATCGACTTCATCGAGCTGCCGATCGCCTATGACGGCCTGGCCATCGTGGTCAACTCGGCCAACGCGTGGGCCAAGTCGATGACGGTCGAAGAGCTCAAGCACCTGTGGGAGCCCACCGCTCAGGGCAAGGTCATGAAGTGGAACCAAGTCCGGACCGGCTGGCCCGACAAGGAGATTCACCTCTTCGGCCCAGGCGTCGACTCCGGCACCTACGACTACTTCACCAAAGCCATCAACGGCGAAGAACACAAGAGCCGCGGCGATTTCACTTCCAGCGAAGACGACAACGTTTTGGTGCAGGGCGTCTCGCGCGATCCGCTGGCGCTCGGCTACTTCGGCCTGGCTTACTACACGGAGAACAAGGACAAGCTGAAGCTCGTGCCGGTGGACGACGGCAACGATGCCAACGGCAAAGGTCCGATCGCCTCTTCGCAAGAGAGCGTGCGCAACGGCACGTATATCCCGCTCTCCCGGCCGCTCTTCATCTACGTGAGCAAGAGCGCCACTACCCGTCCGGAGATCAGCGCGTTCATCGAGTTCTACCTGAGCAAAGGCGAGAAGCTGGTCAACGAGGCCCACTACATCGCGCTGCCGCCCAAGGCCTACGAGCTCGCGATGACGCGGTTCAAGAAGGGCACCACCGGCTCGCTCTTCACCACCGGCGGTGGCTCGCAAGTCGGCATGACGGTGGAGGCCCTGCTTGCCCGCGAGCTCTGAGATTTTGGCGATGCCTACGCAAGCCCAGCCTGCTGGCCACACCCCACAGGCTGCGGCATCGCGCATCGAGCGTGTCATCGAGGCGCTGCTTGCCGCATGCAGCATCGCCACGGTGCTTACCACGGCTGGGATTCTCCTGGTCCTGGCGGTCGAGACCTGGTCCTTCCTGCGCGAAGTCGGCATCGGGAAGCTGCTCTTCGACACCGAGTGGACACCGCTCTTCGCCCAGAAACACTTCGGCATCTGGCCGCTGGTGGCTGGCACTTGTCTCACATCGCTCTGCGCCATCGCCGTCGCACTGCCGCTTGGAGTGCTTTCGGCCATCTTCATGAGCGAGCTGGCGAGCCCACGCCTGCGCAAGTGGTGCAAGCCCTTGCTCGAAATCCTGGCTGGCGTTCCCACCATCGTATACGGCTACTTCGCCTTGGTGGTGGTCACGCCGATCTTGCAGCGCATGATCCCGGATCTTGCCGGCTTCAACGCGCTGAGCGCGGGGCTGGTGATGGGCATCATGATCACGCCGATCATCGCGTCGCTGGCGGAAGACGCGCTTCACGCCGTGCCCAAGGGACTGCGTGAAGCCGCCTATGCGCTGGGCGCGTCCAAGGTCCCGACCATCCTGCGCGTCGTGGTGCCCGCCGCCATGGGCGGCATCGCAGCCAGCGTCATCATCGCGGTCTCGCGCGCCGTCGGTGAAACCATGATCGTGGCCATCGCCGCCGGACAGCAACCGAGGCTGACGCTCGACCCGCGCGTGCCAATCGAAACCATGACCGCCTACATCGTGCAGGTGAGCATGGGCGACACACCCGCCGGCACCCTCGAATACCGCACCATCTTCGTGGTCGGCTCCGCGCTCTTCCTGCTCACGCTTGCCATGAACGTGACCAGCTACAAGTTGGCCAAGCGCTTCCGGAGGGCGACATGAGCGGCGACCAAGCACGCTCTCACACTGGCGAGCGCCTCTTCGTGCTGCTCGCTGCGCTGGCAGTGGCTCTGCCTTTGCTCGTGCTCTTGTTTCTGGTCTTGGCGGTCGGCCACGAGGGCGCCGGGCGCCTCAGCTTCGACTTCCTGACCAGCTACCCGTCGCGCCACGCCGAACGCGCGGGCATCCTGCCTGGCCTCGTCGGATCGCTCTGGTTGATGGTGCTGACCGCCGTGATCGCCTTGCCGCTGGGCGTCGGCGCAGCCATCCACCTCGAGGAGTACGGCAGGCGCTCGCGGCTCTCGCGCTTCATCGAGGTCAACATCGCGAACCTCGCGGGCGTCCCTTCCATCGTCTACGGCCTCTTGGGCTTGGGGCTCTTCGTGCGCACACTGCACATGGGTCGCTCGGTGCTTGCAGGAGCCTGCACCCTTGCGCTCCTGGTGCTGCCGATGGTGGTGTTGGTGTCACGCGAGGCGCTACGCACCGTGCCGCTGAGCCTGCGCGAGGCGGCCTATGCGCTCGGCGCCACACGCTTGCAGACGATCCGTCACGTTGTATTGCCAATGGCTTACCCCGGTATTCTCACCGGCGCGATTCTGGCACTGGCCCGCGCCATCGGTGAAACCGCACCTCTGGTCGTGGTCGGGGCGCTGACCTACGTCACCTTCGTGCCCGATGGCCTCGACGCACCCTTCACGGCTTTGCCGATCCAGATCTTCAACTGGGTCTCGCGCCCGCAGAGCGCGTTCGTGGTGGACGCCGCCGCCGGCATCGTCGTACTGCTGGTGACCATGCTGCTGCTCAACGGCGTAGCCATCTACCTGCGCAACCGCCTGCAGAAGAAGATCTCGTGACCCTCAACTCAACTCCTCCTCCGCGACCGTCCCCGATCAAGCTGAACGTCGATGGCGTGCGTGCCTGGTTCGGCACTAACCGGGTGTTGCACGGCGTCGACCTGCCGATCGCCGAACGCAGTGTCACAGCCATCATCGGGCCCAGCGGCTGCGGGAAGTCGACCTTGATCCGCTGCCTCAATCGGATGCATGAGCTCTCCGAGGGCGCGCGCTCGGAAGGAAGCATCACACTCGACGGCAAAGACATCTACAGTCGCGAAGTCGACCCAGTGCTCTTGCGCCGACGCGTCGGCATGGTGTTCCAGAAGCCCAACCCCTTCCCTTCGATGTCGGTGCGCGACAATGTGCTGGCCGGGTTGCGACTGACCGGCTCCCTCGACCGCACGCGCGCCGATGACGTCGTGGAGAAAGCGCTGCGCGATGCCGCACTCTGGGACGAAGTGAAGGATCGGCTCGGCGCACCAGGCCTCGGGCTTTCCGGCGGACAACAGCAACGGCTCTGCATCGCGAGATCGCTGGCAGTGTCGCCGGAAGTGCTGTTGATGGATGAGCCTTGCTCGGCGCTCGATCCGAGCGCGACCTCCCGCATCGAGGACTTGATCCACGCGCTCAGAGCGACCTACACCATCGCAATCGTCACGCATCACATGCAGCAGGCGGCCCGCGTGTCAGACTACACGGCGTTTCTGCTCTCTGGCGACCTGGTCGAGTTTTCCGAGACCAACCGGCTCTTCACGTCGCCACGCGACTCACGGACCGAGGACTACATCACGGGCAAGTTCGGATGAAGGGGTGGCGATGACGCGAGGACACACCGATCGGGAATACGAAGAGCAGCTCGGATCGCTGCGCGAGCGATTGCTGAAGATGGCAGGCCTGGTGGAGCAGATGATCGTGGATGCCATGCGGGCCACGCTAGCCGCCGACAAGCAGCTCGCCAGGGAGACCATCGAGCGCGACACCGCCGTGAACCGTCTGGAAGTGGAGTCCGACGAGCTTTGCCTCTTGATCCTGGCGAAGCGGCAGCCCTTGGCGTCGGACCTGCGCTTCGTGACGCTCGCGCTCAAGATGGTCACGGACTTGGAACGCATCGGCGACTTGGCCGTGAACATCTGCGAGCGCACCATCGACTTGCCGGAAGCGCCGCAAAGCTGGCCCTGGGACAAGCTGGAACGCATGTCGCGCACCGTGCGAAGCATGATCCGCGATGCGATCGAGGCCTTCGTGGACCGTGATGTCGACAAGGCTCAGCGCGTGCACGGTCGGGACGACGAGGTCGACAAGCTCTACTGGTCGGTGTTTCGCGAAGTGCTCGAGGTCATGCGCAAGCAGCCTGACGCAGTGCAAGACGGCATCCACATCCAGTCGATCGCCAAGTTCCTGGAGCGCATGGGCGATCACTCGACCAATCTCGCCGAGCAGGTCGTGTTCATGATCAAGGGCAAGGACATCCGACATCTGGGACGCAAACCAGCCGCGGACTGAAACGCTTCCGCGCAGCCCACTTGACTACAACAGGACGTAAGCCGCCATGAGCCATTTTTCGACAGCTCTTGAGCCGAAACCTGGACCCGTGTCGGTTGCCTCGCACAGCTTGCTGGCTGGCTGTGGCCCGCATGGCTCGTGATAGACTGAGCGTCAAGGCTTGGTTCTGATGAGCAGCACTACAGCGACCAGGAAGGGTCTTTCGCGCATTCTCTTCGTGCCGGATGACCTCCTCACCGGTGAAGTGCGCGAGTCGTTCTTGGATCGCGGGGTGAACCCCGGGGATATCGACGCAGTATTTCTGGCGGGCGGCACCACGCTTCTGCCCTCCGTCCGTGAAGGCGTCGCCCGTTATTTCGGCGCCCCCGCCCACATCGACTTCGACCCGCTTGAGGTCGTGAGCGCTGGGGCGAGCCTGGTTAAGTCCTGATTTGCGGGTATTTTCACTCGCGACCACGTCCCCATACGGGGACGATTTGTGTGAATCGATACCCAAGTCAAAAAATCTGCTCGTGGAGATCACAAACCGGGGCGCGCGGCGCATTAACTGAACAGGCCGTAGCTGAACCAGAGGTTAAATAGTCCATGCTTTCCGCCGTATCCACGCTCTCTGCCGCCTCAGTGAATGCGACCTGGGGACACTCCACCGCGACGGGCTGCTTCCGCAGCGTTGAAGACCGATTCATCGAGAATTGGGGGCACCTGGCGGAAGGCTTCGGGATGGAGGAGGGAGTCGGCAAGGTGCATGCCGTCCTGTACCTCGCAAGCGCTCCGCTCGGCGGCGCGGCCATCGCTGAACATCTGGACATCGACGAGGAGACTTGCTGCGAGCACCTCGACACACTGGTCTCGTTTGGCATCGTGCATGAACGCGGCGAAGAAGCCGGCGAGCAGGTCTTCGAAGCCGAGCGAGATCCGTGGTCGTGGTTCATGCTCACCGTGCGCGAGCGTGCTCGTCGTGAGTTCTCCCCGCTGGTCGCGTCGATCCGCGCCGTCAACACGCTGGCACAGGAAGCCAAGTCGGCGCCTCACGTTCGCGGCGATCGCCAGCGCATCGCGCGCATCGAACGCATCGGACACTTCAGCCACTTCGTGGATCAGGTTTCCGGCCTGCTCGAGATGTTCAGCAACCTCGGCGCCGGGCCCTTGGTGGCCACGATGCGCATGGCCGCGAAATTCATGCCGCGCGGCTGAACCCGCCACATTTGCAGGCCTTCGCCAGCACGCTCAACCGACTGCGCTCTGCAGCAAGTCGAGCGTGCTGATGCGGAAGTCTTTCGAGACGCGCTCGACCTCTTCGACGAAGCCACCCAGGTTCACGTTGAGCGAGAAGCCCGCTTCTGCATCGAGGGGGCGGAAGAAGTCGTCGTAGTGGTGCGGCACAACCACGCGCGGCGAGAGCGTGCGCAGGACGCGGGCCGTGTAGTCCTGCGTGAAACTGCGGCCCGCGATCCCCGCCAAGAGATAGTCGATGTTGCGGTAGGGGATGCGCTCTTCGATCAGGTTCGCGCTGCCCTGATGGTAGAAAGTCACACCGGCCACGGCGACGTGGATGCCGAAGACCTGCCCGCAGCGATATGCAGCGCCGTGCAATTCATCGAGGTTCTCGCAGGTAAGCTCGCCGGAGCTGGGCACCGCGAGCCCCAGCAGGAGCTTCGCGTGCAGTGATTCGATGAACGTGACCGAGAACGGTCCGACCTCGTAGATCTGTCCGGGGACGGCCTCGACTGCCTGCTGCCCGAGACCGTGCAGACGCATGAGACGCGCCGCCGAATGCGACCCATAGACACGAGCGCCACGCAAACGGGCGATACGTGGAACGTCCAACGCGTGATCGAAGTGCGTGTGCCCGACCAGGATCGCATCGACAGCTCCGACGTAGCGCTCGACGCGCGTCTTGCTGGAATGCAGCGCGCGCGAGCCGACCACGGCACGCAGCTTGGGCCGCGTTAGATAGGGATCGATCAGCACGACATGCCCCGCGTAGCTGAGCTCAAAGCCCGCGGTGCCGAGCCAACGCAAAGACAGCCCCGGCGGTAGACCGAGCGCGTGGTTGCGCACGTTGAAATCCCGGGCGGTGCTGACGTCGCTTTCTCGCCGCGCGCGCGGCGAGAGGAGTTGCTCGAGCGCAGACACGAGGGGAGCGTGCATTTCGACGGGAGTCTGACCCAGGCGCCGTCAAGAAGGAATGCCTGGCGAGCAAGGAGCTGCGAGCGGCACCAGCCAGCGAGTAAGCTCCCGAACGGTAGATTGCGAGAGCGCCGCGTGACGCCGAGCCACGGGAACCACGCCGCGAGCCGAAAATGCGGGTGCCAGGACTTCAATTGCCGAGCGGTGTTCGCGTAGGCTGGCGCGCCCTCTGCGCCGCACGCGAGGACATACGATAAGGTGCGCATCGCAGTGGGCGAGGAGCACTCCCATCTGGTGGGCAGCTCGCTCGGCGGCTGCTTGAGTTGGTACTACGCCGCAACGCATCCGGAACACGTCGACCGCCTGATCTTGATCGATCCGCTCTGCTATCCGCAGCGCATGCCGCTGCCGAGCTCCGTAGAAAACCACGGAGATCCCCGCGGCGGTCACACAACGTCGTGACCCCGGTCCCGCAGACACGCCTTCTGAAAGGCGACCGCGACCAGGGCGTGGTCGATCTCTCCCGCTGCGAGCAGCTCGTCGATGCGCGTGCTCTCGATCAGCACGACCTCGATGTCCTCGCCCGAGTCTTGCTGCTGCTCACCCACCAGAGTGCAGCCCTCCGCCAGAAAGATGTGCAAACGATTGCGTTGAAACGCCGGATTCGGAGCGATTGAGCCCAGCGAGCTCCAGCGCGCTGCTTCATAGCCGGTCTCCTCGCGCAGCTCGCGTCGGGCGGCGTCGAAGAGCAACTCGCCATCGTCGATCATGCCGCCGGGAATCTCGAGCGTCACTAGGTCCGTGCCGAAGCGATACTGCCGGATCATCACGCAGCGCCCATCGTCAGTGCGCGCAACGATGTTGACCCAGTCAGGTGCCACGACGATGGTCGCATCGAGATCGCGGCCAGTGCGCGGCGACACGAAGAGCTCGCGCAAGAGCGTGAAGATCCGGTGCTCCGAGAGCACCTCTGAGCTCTTCTTCTTCCAAGGATCGGGCATAGTACAAAACCTCCGCCGAGAGCCGAAGGCTGCTCGGCGGGTATGTTGCCTCCGCCGAGAGCCGAAGGCTGCTCGGCGGGTATGTTGCCAGTTCAGAGCACGAAGAGCACGCCCGCCATGAGCTCCGCCATGCTGCCGTGCGGCACCATGACCTTGAGCTGCACGAAGGGGTCAACGCCCTTGAAGTCGAAGAGCAGACCACCGATCAGGTTCACGTAGAGCCGCGAGTCGGAGCCTCCGTGGCCGCTGTAGTGCACCAGCGCCAAACCCGGTGCGGCGTAGGGGCGCAGCACGGAATCCTGGATGAAGAAGAGGAACGGTGTGTTGCAGCTGATGTCGATGGCAGTGCCGTTGCCGAAGAAAGCGAGCGAGAGGCTCGGATCGATCTGCAACTTCACCGAGCGCGACACATCCGTCAGATCCGCGCGCAGCTCGCCACCGATGAACGCCTCGTTCCAGTCGAAGTTGATGCCTGCGTGCGGCCCGATGGAGAGCTCGGCCGCCGCCCGCTTCGGCAGAGCAAGCGCGAAGCCGAGCGCGAAGACGAACGCGAAGACGAACGCGAAGACGAACACGGGGATGGGCAGTACAAGCGAGGAGAAATGCTGGCAGCGTTTGCACGTCATGCGTCGACCTCAGCCCGACACGCCGGGCGCCGCACAGCATAGCCACGCCAGCCGCAGGCTGACAACCCGTGCAGCCTCAGTGGCCGTCCGGCGCCAGGAGCGGCGCCTCCACCACGCGCGTCGGAGCGTGGTCAGCGGAGATCTCTATCCGAGCTTTGTCACCGTCGTGGACTGTACCCAGCGGAAACTCCACGAAGATGGGAATGCGCTGACCGGCGAGCGCAGAGAGTGTGATGCGTGGAATGGCGATCACGTAGGTGAGAGCAGAATGGTTGATGCCCCGCACCATGAAGGTCATGTCTTGCGCGCGCTTGTTCACGAGGTGCACCTCGAAGGAGTTGCGCACCCGTCCGTGTTCAACGGTAAATGGCGGCGCGTCGCGCAGGCGCAGCACGTTGGCCTCGAAAGGCTCGCTGTGCGTGAGCGCGATGCTGAGCGCCACGGCCCCAAGAAACCCAAGCGCCGCGTAGAGGTAGACCCTCGGCCGCAGGACTCGCCGGGGCAGACCGGATAGGCCGTTTTGCGAGTCGTAGCGCACGAGCCCGCGCGAGCGCTCCAGCTTGTCCATCACCTCGTCGCAAGCGTCGATACAGCGCGCGCATCCGATGCAATCGATCTGCAGGCCGTTGCGGATGTCGATGCCGGTCGGGCACACCACGACGCAGCGCTTGCAGTCGACACAAGCGCCCGCGCCCAGCGCACCTGCCTTGCCACGGGGCTCGCCACGCGCCACGTCGTAGCCGATGATCAGCGTGGCGTGGTCGGTAAGCACCGACTGCAGACGCCCGTAGGGACATACAATCAGGCAGAGTTGTTCGCGGAACCAGAAGAAGTTGAAGTAGAAGACGGAGGTCAGGCACGCAGCCCACGCGAACGCCTCCGGGTGGTCGGAAGGCCGGTTCAGCACCATCTTGTAGAGCCGCGGCAGCGACACGAAGTACGCGAGCATGATGTGCGCGACCAGGAACGAGAGCACGATGTAGAGCGCGTGCTTCAGGGTCTTGCGCCAGAGCTTGTCTATACTGAATGGCCCGCTGTTGCGCCGCATCCGCTCGGCGCGCGATCCCTCGAGGAGTCGCTCGATCGGTCGAAATACGCCCTCCAGAAAGACGGTCTGAGGACACGCATAGCCGCACCACACGCGTCCCCACAGGGCTGTCGTGACGATCAACGTGAAGCCGACGCCGGTGAGCGCGAAGAAGAGCAGCCACACGTCCTGGGCGTTGGAGGTGCCACCGAAAAGGAAAAATGCGCGGTGCTCGACGTCCAAGAAGACCGCGGGATGACCGCCGATGTTCCACCACGGCAAGATGACCATCACCGCGATCAGCAGGGCGAAGGTCAGCTTGCGCGCGGTGTCGAATCGTCCGGGTGCGTCCGCGGGATGCACGAACGCGCGGGAGCCATCTGCTCGGAGCGAGCTGGCCTTGTCGTAGAGCTTGAGGTGCGTGGTCACTACATCACCTGCGCCTTGCCGCCGCCAGCTTCGACCTGCGCATCACGGCACTGTATACGCGTCGCCCTGCGGCTCCTTGCCTGACACGTTGGTGTTCCGCAGCGTGAGCAGGTATGCGACGACCTGCTTGACCGTGATCGCGCCGAGCACCGGACCCCAAGTCGGCATGCCTTTGGCTGGCACGCCGGCCTTGACTGTCTCGAAGATCGCCTTCGGTGCACCGCCGTGGATCCAGAACCCATCCGTAAGGTTCGGGCCGATCCGACCCTCGGCTTTATCACCGTGACAGGCAACGCAGTTAGTCATGAAGACGGTCTTGCCTGCAGCGACAGCCGCTGCGTCCTTCGATGCGCTCAGCAGATCCGCATCGCTGACGTCGCCAGCACGGCGCGCACGCTCGGCTTCCTTCGCGGCCAATGCCTCGACCGCACTTGGCTGGACGTGGAACTCGTGGAACGCCAGCCAGTAGCCGGCCCCGAACACGACACTCCCGATGAAGATCACGATCCACCAGGTGGGCAGCTCGTTGTCCGCCTCCTCGATTCCATCGTATTCGTGGATGACGTCGCCCGCGATGGCGTCCTTACGCTTGGGTTCAGCCATGTTCCTTCTCCTCCGCATCGTCGAACGGCAACTCGGCCATGCGCGCCACGTCTTCGTGACGCGAAAAGAGTGCCCGCAGCGTCACCAGAGTGAAGACGAGCACGAAAAGAAAGAGTGCCACCACCGGCAAGGCCAGTAGCGGGGACCGCGCGAAGTAGTCTGCTGATATGAGTCGCAGCATGGTCACAGACCTCCTGCTCTGGCGAGCGTTGGGTGGCTGACTCTTTCGCGCGCGGCGATTGGGCTCTGCTTTCGCCCCAACCTCTGCAGATAGCCAATCAGCGCCACCAACTCCGCATTCGGCGCCACGGTGACGTTGGCATCTTGCTTGAGCCCGGCAGCTATGGTTCGCCCTGCGTGCTCCGCGTCTGCGCGGGCACTCGCGATCTGCTCCGGAGTGTAAGGAACACCTATGCTACGCATGGCGCGCAGCTTGTCGGCAGTGTGGCTGAAGTCGATGCCATTCTTCGCGAGGTGCGAATAGGGAGGCATGTTCGACCCCGGCGAAAGCTCCCGCGGATCGAGCAAGTGTTTGTAGTGCCAGACGTTGGAGTAGCGGCCACCGAGGTGCGCGAGGTCCGGCCCCGTGCGCTTGCTGCCCCACTGGAAGGGATGGTCGAAGACCGAATCCTCGATCTTCGAAGCGGCACCGAAACGCGCCGTCTCCCAGGTGAAGGGACGCACCATCTGCGAGTGGCAGTTGTAGCAACCTTCCTTCAAGAAGATGTCGCGCCCCTCCAGCTCCAGCGCTGAATAGGGCTTGTTGTCGGTGGCTGCCATGGTGGTGTTGCCGGTGACGATGATCGGCACGATCTCCGCAACGCCGCCGACCAGGACTGCACCCACAGTGAGAATCGTGAAGGGCATGGCGTTGCCTTCCACCAAGCGGTGCCAGCTGACTTTGTCGCTCGCCTTTGCGCCGAAGAAGCGCGCCGTGGCAGCGATTGCGATGATCCCAGCAACTGCCATCACCACCGTGCTGCCGACCGGACCGAGGAAAGCGACGGCGCCCAGCAGCGCCAGCACCACCACGCAGATGATCACCGGACTACCGAAGAGGATGCCCGCAGCCGAGGCATCCGAGCTTGGCTTCTCGACGACCACGTCGGCCGCGCCATCCACGGCCTTGCCCGAACGCGCCGTGACGACGAGATTCCACGCCATCATGCAGAAGCCGACCAAGTAGAGCGTGCCTCCGACCAGGCGCGTCCAATACATCGGACGAATCGCGATCACGGTCTCGACGAAGCTTGGGTAGACCAGACCACCCGCTTCGTTCTCGGCCCTCCACATCAGTCCCTGCGTGATGCCGGACGTCCACATCGACGCTGCGTAGAGCAGGATGCCAACCGTCGCGAGGTAGAAGTGCGTGTTGGCGGCGGACTGCGAGTGGAGCTTGGTGCCGTAGAGGCGCGGCACCATCCAGTAGAACATACCGGCTGCCATGAAGCCGTTCCAGCCCAGTGCACCCACGTGCACGTGAGCGATGGTCCAGTCAGTGTAGTGCGATAGCTCGTTCACGCCCTTGATCGCGAGCATGGGACCTTCGAAGGTGGCCATACCGTAGAAGGTCACGCCTGCTGCGAAGAACTTGAGCACGGGATCGTTGCGCAACTCCGACCATCCGCCGCGCAGCGTTAGCAAGCCGTTGAGCATGCCGCCCCAGCTCGGCGCGATCAGCATGAGCGAGAACACCATGCCCAACGTCTGCGCCCAGTCCGGCAACGCAGTGTTGAGCAAGTGATGCGGGCCGGCCCAGATGTAGAGGAAGACCAGCGACCAAAAATGGATGATCGAGAGACGATAGGAGAATACCGGACGGTTCGCGGCCTTCGGTAAGAAGTAATACATGATGCCCAGGATGGGCGTGGTCAGGAAGAACGCGACGGCGTTGTGGCCGTACCACCACTGCACCAGCGCATCCTGGATGCCGGCGAAGATCGAGTAGCTCTTCCAAAGTCCGACCGGGACCACGAGGCTGTTGACCACGTGCAACACGGTGACCGTGATGATGGTCGCGATGTAGAACCAGAGTGCTACGTAGAGATGCTTCTCGTTGCGGCGCGCCAGCGTCCAGAAGAAGTTGGTCGCGAAGACCAACCAGACCACCGCGATCGCGATGTCGATTGGCCACTCAAGCTCGGCGTATTCCTTGCCCTGTGTGATGCCGAGAGGCAGCGTCAGAGCCGCCGCGACGATGATGGCTTGCCAGCCCCAGAAGTGGATGCGCGAGAGCTTGTCCGACGCCAGGCGAGCCTTGAGCAGACGCTGCGTCGAGTAGTAGACGCCCGCGAAGAGCATGTTGCCCACGAACGCAAAGATCACTGCGTTGGTGTGCAACGGACGCAGCCGACCGAAGCTCAGGTAGGGGCCGAGGTTCGCCTGCCAGAAAGCGAGCTGCAGCGCGACGATCACGCCCACCAGCATTCCGACCAAGCCCCAGATCACCGAGGCGGTCACGAACTTGCGCGCGATGTCGTCATCGTAAGTGATGCGCGTCGTCTCCATGTCAGCTTCTTCCTTCCTCTTCCGAACGAATCTGAGCCCGGCGCGAGTCGTCCTCGAGTGGCAAAAGAGCCAGCCTCTCGCTGTGGTCGTGGCTGCCCTCGTGGACGTTCCAGGCAAAAAAGATAAGCGCCGCTATCACCAAGCCCACCGAAATGAACACTGTAAGAATCAGAATTTCCACAGCGTGCTCCGGGAGGAAAGCGATAGTGATGTAAGCGCGAGCACTGTGATCGAAGAAAGCGGCATCAGGATCGCTGCGAGCCAAGGTCGCATCAGGCCTGCGAGCGAGAGACCTACCACGGTCAGATTGTAGGCGACGGCAAAGACCTGATTTCGGCGCACGACCGAGGCCAAGCGTTTCGCTGCACGCAATGCCAGACCGACCGGTGCGAGTCCAGGGGTGACGAAATAGAAGTCGGTGCGCCAGGGCATGAGCGCGCGATCGATGGAAGGGGTGCCGGAGGCGAACGCTCGCTCCACCGCCAGACTATCGTTGATTCCGTCACCGATCATGAGCATGTCGCCGCGGTCATGCTCACTGATCCAGGCAGCCTTGTCCGATGGTGTGCATGCGCCCAAGGCTCTCTCGCTTGGCACTGCGAGTGAACGCGCCAGCTCCTGCACCCGCGAAGCTTCGTCACCGCTCAGGATGAAGGTCTCGTAGCCAGCCCGCTCCAGCCTCGCGATCTCGCTCTGCGCATCGGGTCTGCGCGCCTCCCAGGTACGCAGCGTGCAGAGCTCGCCACCCTCGACACCAAAGGTCAGGTCGTCACCCAGCATGGACGCTACGCTTGGGGCGCACGAAGCGGCCCAAACACGGCGCCCCAAGCGATAGCGAGCACCCTCGTGGATCAGCTCCGTGCCCTGCCCTGGCGTCTCCAAGACAGTTGCGTCGAGCAGTCGTGCGTCGCTGTCTTCGAGAGCGCGCTGCACCGCCAGGCTCTTGGGATGCAGGCTGCCGGAGACCAAGGTGTAGAGCGCGTCGCGCTGCACTGCGCTGAGCTGATCGAGCGGGGAGCGATCCGAGATGGCCAGCCTGCCCGTGGTGAGCGTGCCCGTCTTGTCGAAGACGACGCGACGAATCTGCAAAGCTCGGTCGAGAAACGTGGAGCTGCGCACGAAGAGCCCGGCTCGA
>JADGRG010000696.1 GCA_017881145.1 Sandaracinaceae bacterium
CGGCGAAGGACGGACCCATTGCATTGCCGAACGGCGCGCCCGGGATCGAGTTCGACGATCTCCAGTGGGCACCTCACTTGCGCAAGGTCATCGTGCCCGCCGGACGCACCGGGAGCGTGGATCTGATCGACCCCGACACCTGCGCGGTGACCGAGCTGAAGGGCCTCAGCAAGAGTGACCAGTACACGGCTCCCCCCGCGGGGCCGCTCCGCGTGGGCACGCGCTACGGCTCCACCTCCGCCACCGAAGCCGGTCGCTACGTCGCTGCGCTCGATGGCACCGCCCAGACGCTGAACATCTTCGACCCGGCGACGACGGAACTGCTGTCCTCCGTCCCACTGGCCGCCGCGGTGGACTACGTGCACTACGTCGCATCGAAGCGCGAGATCTGGGTAACCATGCCGAAGCCAGCCACCATCGAGGTGTACTCGCTTCCCTCGAGCGGTGAGCCCAAGCCCCAGAAGGTCGCCTCCATCGCAGTGCCCAACGGCCCGGAGTCGCTAGTGATCGACGAGACGCGGGGGCGCGCCTACACTAACGCCTTCTACAACCTCACCTTCACCGCTGGCAACACCTATGCGATCGATCTCTCGACTCACGCCATCGTCGAAACCTGGACGACCCCTTGCGTGCTCGCGCTCGGCGTGGCGCTCGACGAGGCGCGCGGCTTCGCGTTCGTGCTTTGCGGCGAAAACGGCGACACCGTGGTGCTCGACGTCAAGCACGGAGGCGCGATCCTGAGCCGCCTGAACGGCGGCTCCGGGGCGAACATCCTCGCGTATAACCCCACCCTGCATCACCTGTACTCGCCGAGCGGGAACACCTCGGAGATCTTCGTGATGGACGTGCTCGACAGCGGCCAGCTCGTGCTGCTCGGCAAGCTGCCGGGCGCGGATCGCGGATTCTCGGACGCCGTCGACGACCGGGGCCACGCTTGGGTCTTCGATCCCGACCACGGGCAAGTGCTACGCGAGACCGACTCCTTCCCGGCCCACTGAGCGCGTGCAGCGCAACCGTGGTACCAGCGAGACGGCCACCCTCGTGGGTCTGCTGGGGCTGCTCGACGACAGCGCTATCGACGCGGCCTGCCCGCGAACCCGATGCACTGAGTGAGGACTGGGTGGCCACACCATCGTCGCCGCGGCACTGATAGCGGTGCGCGTGACCGGCCATCCTTCCGTAAGCCACTCGATCGACTCGCCCATTCGGGAGCCCTTAGCGGATGCGCCCCTTGCGGTAGGCGTCGCAGAGCGACACCAGCACTTCGGCGGGCAGGCTGAGAAAGACTTCCTGGAAGGTAACCAAGTCGCCGTCGCTGCGCTCGAGCAGGATGGTTCTGGTCTGGTAGGCGCCTTGGAGCAGTGACCACGAGCTCTTCGCGTCGATGGACAAGCGGGTGACGCTCTCCCAGAGCACACGCTGCACTCCGGCGCGGGTACGCACCAGCAACTCGGCCGGCGTGAGCACGAGCGCAATCCCGCTGCGCCGGGCGATGTCGCGACGCATCAAGACAATCCAAGCGAGCGGCACCAGCAGGAGTGTGACGAAGAGAGCGATCGGAGCCGTGCCGCTGACGGCGGCGCGCAGGTTGGCGGGCAAGCGCAGAAAGCCGTCGAAGACCGCCAGTGCCAGGAGCACGCTGGCGTAGGGGCCACGCCGCAGCCATCCGCTGCCATGAGCGATGGCGGTGACTCCGGCCGGTCGTTCGCCCGCTGCGACCTGCTCCCAGAGCCTGCTCGCGAGCCCTGCAGGCTCGGGCGGCTCGGCGCTTTTGTCCGCGTCCTCCGGCACACCCGCCCAGCGCATCAGGCGCTCGGCGAGCACGCCGGCTGTGCGCTCGAAGACAGGTGGCAGCGCGAGGTAGAGCCGCCCACTCTCCGGGCGCGTGATCACGTAGACCTCTGCCCAACGCCGACCACTTCGATTGCGCCACTGACCACGCTCGCGCACCTCGAGCACGTCCTGGCGCGGCACGACCACATCCCCCTGCGGGCCGCGATAGAAGAGCCCTTCGTCGGTCAGCGCGAGCCCATAGCGCGACAGGGAGATCCGCATGAAGAGGCGCGAGAGCAGTTGCGACGTCAGCAAGATGGCGCGGACCGAAAGCGCGAGTGCCAGCACGCGCAGCAGCAGGTCGAGCGGATCGAGCGGGTTGCGCGTCTGGGTTTCGCGCAGCACCACGGTCGACCAGAGAAAACCTGCGAGTAGCGGCGAGACCAGCGCGCGCAGCCCCGTGGCGTCGAGCACGGGCGGCGCGTGACGCTCGATGACCTCGACCTCGACGCTCCCGGTCGTGCGACCGTCGAGCGCGGCTTCAGCAGCGTGAATCCAGGTCGACATGGTTAGGCAACTTCGCTGTCTAGCTCAGTGTGTCGTGGCTGCACAGTGGCAGGCGTGAAGTGCTTTGCGTTCTGCGCGGAACCGTGTGCCTGGCAAGACGCGCAGGCTAGGGTGAGAGTAGAAGCCCGCCATGCCGTATCTCGATCACGCGCGCAAAGAAATCCGCCTCAAGATTGTCTACTACGGTCCGGGTCTCGGCGGCAAAACGACCAACCTCGAACTGTGGTTCTCGGCGTAGCTGGGAGCACGGCTCCGTTAGCACTACTGCTCCCAATCTCTCGTGGCTGGATTTCTGTACGCGATGGGCTTGGCCGGAAGGCGCGCGGCCGC
>JADGRG010000697.1 GCA_017881145.1 Sandaracinaceae bacterium
ACGCAAGCGCGCTGCACTTGACGCATCCACGCACGGGCGAGGCGCTGCACATCGAGGCGGAGTTGCCGGAGGAGTTGGATGGGGTGGTGAGAGGTTTGCGCGGCTAGAAGCAAACCCAGCTCACGTCGCAGACGGCTGCGCCGGTGCTGGCGGTTGGGACGAGATCCGAGCCCGCGCTAGTCGTGACTCGACAGCCGAACTGGACGATGCTTCCGGAGGCGATCGTGAAGACCTCGGAGGTGGTGGCAGTTGGGGCGAAAGTGCGTCCCGGCACGGGAACCACCCTCGCGACCGAGCTGCCAGCCGTTAGAGTGTTGCCGACGTTGCTCAGCACGTTGACAGTCGCGATGTCCGTCGCGCTGGTCAGTGTCGGCGCGTTGAATGACACCGTGACGAGGCAGCTCATATCAGCCGGGGCAGTGAGAGAGTTGCCGGCCGTGGGCAAGAAGTTCGTGGTGCTGAATTGTAGGTCGCCGTGGATCGGCACACTACCGGACGGCAGCGTCAGTTGAGCAGGACCTACTGCACCGTTGGCGATGGCAGAGCTAGTCACCGCGCCCGCATGGAGCTTGCCGCCGGTGACGGCGCTGTCAGCAATGGCGGTGGTGGAGACCGCGCTAGAAGCGAGCTTGGCGCTGGTGACGGCGGCGTCTTCGAGCGCGGCGGTGGCGACGGCGCTGGTCGCGAGGTGCGTCTTCTGGACCTGACCGGCACCTATCATGCTGGACGTCACGCCACCGGCTGCGATCGAGAACGCGTTGGCACCGCTCAGCGTAAGGCCGCCGCCGTTGGCTGCGGTGTACAACGTATCGTTGTCGCCATCGGCGAGGCCCGCGGGGACGTCGGTGAGGCTGCTCCACGCGGTGGCGTGCACGGCGGGTGCAAATGCGCTCGGGCTCTGGCCACCCACGCTCAGCGCGTCGCCGCAGGCGTTGGCATAGAGCGCGTAGGGCACGCTCGCCAGGCGGGTGCGCGGGGTGAGCTCGGTGTCGGTGGCGACGCGGATGCCGAGGTAGAGTGGGGTTGCGGTGTTGAAGATGGTGGGATCGAGCGCGTTGTTGCTGCCGGTCGTGCCGATGTAGGCGTTGAAGAAGCCCCTGTCGATGCGCACCGTTTGACTCTGTGCGTAGAGCACTCGGCCGGCCAAGCTGTCGTCGTAGATGGTGAAGGTGATCTGCAGCGTCTTGTCGATCGGCGCGCCAGCGCTATCTGTGAGGAATCCCTGGAAGGGCAAGAGCGCCGGTGCAGATGCGAGCGCAGACGGGACTTCCGCCAGCAATAGGCCCAGCGTCAGCGCCAGTGTGGCCAGCGTGGCCAGCGTGGAGAAAAGCTTGTTCATACGCAGGTCCTTCATCGCGCAGGGCTCATGAGTCCGGCGGACAATCGGTAGTTCTCACTGGTCGACACTCCGGTCGGCACCGTGGGCGAGTGGGTTGGTCGCAGTGCGCCGAGGGTGTGGCGCAACTGGTATTGGCTGGAGGTCGAGAGGCCTCCGCCAGTGAAGTGGGTGATGAGTAGCGGTGGTGCTTCAGGTGGGGGGCCCGCGTCCGTGCTTGCACCGTGTCCTGCGTCGCGGGTGGGAGCACTGGCGTCGGTGCTCGCGTCGCGTCCTTGCATGCTCGCGTCGGGTCCTGCGTCGCGGGCGGGAAGACTGGCGTCGGTGCTTGCATCGCGTCCTGCGTCGCCGAGGAGAAGCATGCCGCCACCGTCGTCGTGCGCTTGGGCTGCATCGCGAGGCGCCGAGTTGGCGTGTCCGCTAGGCGTGGTGTCGAGCGCGCAGCCCGCCAGAGCGAGCGCGATGAGCAGCCCCGCAAGTGGCCTGCCGGGCTCGATCATCGGAGCTGAAGCGATCCTCCACGTCATCGAACGAGCTTAGCAGAGGTCCCGAGCTCGGCGCGCGTTTGCGGCGGAAGGCCCAGGGCCTGCAGGTGCAGGTGCGAGCACTGCCGTGGCGAGGCGAAAGCCTGCGGGTCTTGCAGGGCCGCGGCCAGCTTCTGGTCGAGCACATCGAGGAGCAGGTCGGCGTCGTCGGGCACCGAGTCGACGGCGGCCACGTAGGTGCAGCCGCCCGGGCAGCGCAGGCCCTCGACCAGATGCTCGAAGAGCGCGTGGCCGAAAGGCACGACGCGGGCCTGGCCGCTCTGCTGCAGCTCCACCACCATCGCTTCTCGGGCCTCCGCCGCCGCTAGCTGCAGCGCGCGCGCCGCATCCGGCTCGGCGACCACGACTGCGCCACCTTCGTCGAAGAGCGTGAGGGCATCCTGCTCGGGTGTGCGCGCATTGGGCAAGCGGCGGGTCTCGGCATCAATGCGCGCGCGCAGCGCGGCGTACTGTCGTGCGTGCAAGGCGTTCTTGGCGCGCGGGAAGGTCACGAAACAGAGCACGTTGAAGAAGTCGTGCCAGTCGCGCTCGCGGGTGGGCACCTCCCGGCTGAGCGCGATGCGGCCGTCGTAGAGCGCGTCGAGCACGATGCGGCCGTGGACGCGTTTGTCCTGTTTACGGACGTTGTCCGCAAAGCGCAGCGGCGGCACACCGGTGGTCAGGGCGTGTTCGGCGTAGAGGGCGTCGAAGTCAGCGAGGGTCGGCCAGTCGACGAAGGCTTCGAAGCGTCGGGTGGCGGAAGCGAGCGGCCAGAACCACGGGCTGCGCGCCATGAAATGCGGGTCCCAGCCGAGTTTGTGCACTAGCGCCATGGAAGAGCGCGGGAGATATACACCCGATTGGCAGGGCTGCGGAGCGGGCGCGAGATCATCGCCAGCTGGGTGGGTGACGTCGCGCGCGGGTACTGCGCTGCGTGCCCGACACGGGCGCGTTCAGGGCGGGCGAGCACGACGCGCGAGACGCAGGAGCAGAAGTGAGATGAGGGCCAGCCCGACGCCGAAGGAGCTGGTCGGTGCACCGCGGGCCTGAGCTAGCGAGCAGCCACCGCTGTGCTTGGCGGAGCTGGTGGGCGTGGCTTTGGGGGTGCCGGCGTCGCCGCCGTTAGCTGCGGAGGCACCGGCGCTGCCTGTGGTGCCTGCGTCCGCGAGGAGGTTGTAGCCGGCGCAGACTGGGGCGTCGGGGTAGTGAGTGATGCCGCAAAAGGCAGAGAGGAGCTGGGCTTGGCAGAGATTCTCGGTGCTCGCGGCGCCCGGGCATTGCACGAAGTGCTCGGTCTTGGTGATATCGAAGAGCAGCTTGAACTCGCCGCTCTCGGGATCGGCGGTGCCGAAGAGTCGGTCCTGGCAGAGGTAGAGCAGCTGGTTCTTCGGCTCGTACTGCAGGCAGGAGACCTGATACTTGGTGCTGAGCTGCTTGGGTGCGTCGCCGAGCTTGGCCACCGCGTAGAGCGCCTGGTTGGCTGAGTCGTGGTCGCCGTAGAAGAAGCGCCCGTCGGGGGTGAAAGTCGCGCCACCGAGCTGCATCACCTGGCCGAGGGGTCGAAAGCTGCCGGCGCTGCCCTGGGAATCACTCCACGAGAGGTCGTCCTGCTCTTGGTCTGCGTCACGCAGCACGGCGGCGACGATGTGATCGGGATGCTGCGGGTCGACACCGATCAGGCGCATCGAACCGTCGGTCCGGCCGAAGTCGTGCTCGGTCCAGCTCTGCCCATCGTCGTTCGAGACGCGCACGACATATCTGGGCAGCGAGCTGGTCTGGCCGCTGACTGGATCGGTGGTGTCGATGGTGCCGCGCACCGCGCTCTCGTAGATGCGGCGCTTGCCTGCGCCGGTCGCCACCACGTGCAAGCGGTTGAGCAGGATCGCATCTTGCGCGCCCACCTTCGTCCAGGCGTTGCTGGTCACGTCGTTGGCGTAGACGCCGTTCTGCACGCCGCCGGTGCTGGTGATGGTGTAGACGCGGTTCGGGTCGTAAGGGTCGACCGCGAAGTCGTCGAGCCAGAGCTGATCGAAGCTCTGCGACTTCGCAAAGCCGCACGCGCCCTTGCCCCCTTGCCACAGGCCATCGAAGAGCCCCATCAAGAGCGAGCCGTCGCTTCGCACGAAGAGCGCGGAAGCAGCGCGCATGATCGAAGGATCGATGGCGCTGTTGCAGAGCAGCCGAAAGCTCTTGCCAGCGTCCTCGCTCACGAAGAGCCCGCCGCCACCATCCTTGTAGACCAGCCCGAGCGTGCTCGGATCGACCGGGTTGATGGCCAGCGCTTGCAGCGACTCCACCGGACCGGCAGAGGCGCTGCTGTGCAGGACTAGCGTGAAAGCGAGGGCGTAGAGAAGAGAGCGCATCTGCGGCACCACACATGCCGCAAAGGCTCACTGCAGGCAAGCCGTCGAGGCAGCAGTCAGACTGGTCGAGCCACCGAAGAGGTTCTTGCTCAAGAGCGCTTTGGCCGGATATGCCGTCACGAAGTTGAAGCACATCTCCGAGGTGGTGTCGTAGCCGACGGTGATCGTTCGATCCGAGGTGTTGTTGTAGTGACAGGTCGTGGTGATGCTCTCGCCCGGGTGGATCACGAAGGGCGTCGAGTGACTCACCTGGGTGTTGAAGTTGAAGGGCCAGGAGGTGCCACCCGCCATCATCGGCTCTTGGGTTCCACCGAGGTGGTTGATGACCGAGTCCATGCCCACGCCCATCTGATGCATGTGCGGCCAGGAGCGCAGGATGTGGATGTCGCCGTTGTACTGGGGCGTGCAGCGGCCGGAGGCCGTGCCAGGGGCATGCGGTGAAAGGGCGATGTTGTCGGTGCCGAGGCACGACACCGTGGCGGTGTTGGGCCGCAGGTTCTTCTCGACGGTGCAGACCTTGATGCCGGTGGTGCTCGGCACTGGCGCGCCGCCTGTGTAGAAGTAATGCACTTCCATCAGGATCTTGTGGTTCGCCGATCCCAGGTCCATGCCGACGTCGGGCGGCAACGCATTGTTGTCGGCGCCCGGCGCCCAACCCGCGATCAGCGTGGGGCTGCTGGGGTGCGAGCCGAGGCAGTGGACCGCGTTGCCGTTCGCCTGGTTGTCGTTCTCGTCGAGATACACCAGCCAGTG
>JADGRG010000698.1 GCA_017881145.1 Sandaracinaceae bacterium
AGAGGGCGACCAGCTCCTCTTCAAGATCCTGATGCGCGGCGAGCCGCTGGTGCAGTCGATCCGCGACGCACACAAGCTCATCGAGCAGCCCGGCGGGCTCGTGCAAGGGCGCAGCGGCCAGACCGCGCCGGCCGCCGAGCCGCTGCTCGCCGACCTCGGCCTGCGCTACGACCTGACAGTGCCGCTCGCGCGCGTGTATGCGGCGTACCAGGGCAAGCTGCCGAGCATCTTCAAGCGCTACCAGATTCAACCGGTTTGGCGCGCTGATACACCCGGCAAGGGCCGCTTTCGCGAGTTCTACCAGTGCGATGTCGACATCTGCGGTTCCACTTCCAAGGTGGTGGAAGCCGAAGTCGCCAGCGCGGCGGCCGAGTGCCTGGAACGCCTGGGCTTCACGAGCTTCACGCTGCGCATCAACCACCGTGGCCTCTTGCGCGCGATGGTCGAGCACTGCGGCATCGACGCGAGCCGCGAGGGCGATGCGATCGCAGCCATCGACAAGCTCGACAAGATCGGGCTTTCCGGCGTGGAGCAGGAGCTCATCACGCGTGGCATCCCAGCGGATGCGTCCAAGCAGCTGCTCGCGCTGCTAGCAGAAGCGAAATCGCTGAGCAGCGTCAAGACCGCGCTCGCCGGCAACGAATCCGCGCAAGCGGCCATCGCCGAGATCGAAAGCGTGCTCGACTTCGCCAGTGTCACCGCCGCGCACCAGCATCTCAGCTTCGACGTGACCTTGGCGCGCGGGCTTGGCTACTACACCGGCTGCATCTTCGAGGTCGCAGTGCCGGACCTGGCGGGCTCACTCGGTGGCGGTGGCCGCTACGACGGGCTCATCGGCATGTTCCTGGGCAAGGATGTGCCCGCTTGCGGCTTTTCGCTGGGGCTCGAGCGCATTCTGGTGGTGATGCAGGAACGCGGCATGTTCCCGGAGACGCTCGAGCGCATCGACGCTGTGGTCGCGCCAATCGAAGAGGCCGACATGAAAGCGGCGCTCGTGCTGAGCGAGCGGCTGCGTGCGGAGAAGCTGCGCATCGACTTGCTGCCCAAAGCAACCCAACCGGGCAAGCTGCGCAAGCACGCCGACGAGCACGAGCTTTCAGCCGCGATCTGGCTGGAACCTGGCACCACCGACCGCGCCAGCGTTTGGCGCAAGCACGACGGCGTGACCCACAAGGATCTGACCGTCGCCGAGCTTTCGGCTCTGCTGCGTGGCGTTGGCGTTGGCGTTGGCGTTGGTTGAGGAGAGGCCCGCTGCCGCCATGCACCACGCGAAGCCCATCACTTCCTTCCTCGACGAGCTGCGTTGGCGCGGGCTCTTGCATCAGACCACCGGCGAGGCAGCGCTCGAAAAGCACCTCGAGACCAAGGGCCGCCTGGCCTACTGCGGCTTCGATCCCACGCGCGACAGTCTGACCATAGGCAACTTCGTCCCGATCATGCTGCTCAAGCACTGGCAGCGCGCCGGCCACCAGCCGGTGATCTTGATGGGCGGTGGCACGGGACTGATCGGCGACCCCTCCGGCAAGGACCAAGAACGCACGCTGCTAGGCGAAGATCAGATCCGGGAAAACGTGGCCGGCCAGCGACGCATCATGGAGCGCTTGATCGACCTCGACCCGACGAGCGACAACGCCGCTGTGATCGTCAACAACGCCGACTGGCTGAGCAAGCTCGGCTACATCGAAGTGTTGCGCGACGTTGGCAAGCACTTTTCCGTGAACGCGATGATCCAGCGCGACTCGGTGCGCGACCGTCTGACCCAGCGCGAGCAAGGCATCTCTTACACCGAGTTCTCCTACATGCTCTTGCAGGCCTACGACTTCCTGCACCTCAAGCGCACGCTCGGTTGCGCGGTGCAGCTCGCTGGCTCTGATCAATACGGCAACATCGTCTCGGGCATCGACCTCATTCACCGCGCGCTCGGTCACGACGCCGAAGCCTATGGCATCACATCGCCGCTCCTGACGCGCGCCGATGGCAAGAAGATCGGCAAGACCGAAAACGGCGCGATCTGGCTCTCTGCGGATCGCACCAGCCCCTATGCGTTCTACCAGCATTGGATCAACGTCGAAGACAGCGACGTCATTGCGTTCCTGAAGTGGTTCACGTTCCTGGACCAAGACGCCATCGGCGCAATCGCCGCCGAGCACGAGAAAGCGCCTCATTTGCGGCAAGCGCAGCGTGAGCTGGCGCGCGAGCTAACCCGCACCATCCACGGCGAGGCCGAGCTCAAGAAGGTGGAGGCGGCGACGCAAGCGCTCTTCGGCGGTGACGTCCGCGAACTGGGCGAAGACATGCTGCGCGAGGCGTTCGCAGATGTGCCTCACACCCAGCACGATCGCGACCTCTTGGCTGGAGAAGGCGCACTGCTCTTGGACGTGCTCGCGCAGACCTCGCTAGCCAGCAGCAAACGCGAAGCGCGTCAGTTCCTGGATTCCGCTGCCGTGCTCGTGAACGGACAGAAGGCGGGCGTGACCCAGCGCTTGACCACTGCCGACTTATTGCACGGACACACCATCCTCTTGCGGCGTGGCAAGAAGCTCTGGCATGCGACATGCTGGTGACGCATGACGAGCGACTCACCGCGCATGCAGTATCGCCGCTTCGGTAAGACCGAACGGCAGCTCAGTGTCATCACGCTCGGCGGGATGCGCTTCGTGCACGGTTGGACCAAGCCCGCGGACAAGCTGCCCGAGGACTCCATCGAGCACTGTCGGCGCTGCGTCGAACAGGCACTCGCTCTAGGCATCAACCACTTCGAGACAGCGCACGCCTACGGCAAGAGCGAGCACCTCTACGGCTTGGTACTGGCCGACGAGCTGCGAGTCCCGCGCGAGAGTTACCACCTGATGACCAAGGGCTCGCCGACCAGCGCCGACGACACCAAGCGCATGGTCGAAAAGCAGCTCAAGGCGCTGCGCACCGACCACATCGACCTCTACGCCTGGCACGGCATCAACAACCAAGATCTCTACGCCGTCGCGCTGGCAAAAGGTGGCCCGGTCGAAGCGCTGCATGCGCTCAAGCGTCAGGGTGTGATCGGAGACGTCGGCTTCAGCACGCACGCGCCGCGCGATATCATCCTGCGCGCCATCGACACCGACCTCTTCGCGTTCGTGAACCTACACTACTACTTCTTCTTTCAGCGTAACGCGCCCGTTGTAGAGCGCGCCGCCGCGAGGGACATGGGCGTCTTCATCATCTCGCCCAACGACAAGGGCGGGCAGCTCTTCAATCCGCCACCACTCTTGCGCACGATCACGGCACCGCTCACGCCACTGCAGTGGAACGCGCGTTTCTGCCTTGGCTCACCGCATATCCACACGCTTACGTTCGGCATGACTCAACCGGAGCACTTTCAAGAGATGCTCGGCATCTTCCCCGCGAGCGTGCCGCTCGATGCGCAGGCCAAAGCAGCCAAGGAGCTGCTCGACGCACGCCTCGATGTCGATCCCAGCGCTCGCTACGAAGGCTGCGACCTGCCGCCCGATCCCTCCGGCATTCCCATCGCCGAGCTCCTGCGGCTGCGCCGGATGTGGAAGTGCTACGACATGCTCGACTTCGGCAGATACCGCTACAACTTCCTCAAAGAGCCTGACCACTGGTACGGCGGCTCGATGGCGACGGAAGAGAATCTCGCCAAGGTCGACCGTAGCCGCTTGCCCAATGACGTCGATGTGATCGCGATGCTGCGCGAGACGCATCAGGCGTTCTATCGACCCTAACCAGCGCAGCTATGCCGATGAATTGCGTCCCTCTGTGCCAACGTCGCGCCGGCTCGACTGTTTAGATGCCGTGCACGACATCAAACACGATGTGGTTGGGCTCGACCTCGTTGCAGGTGATATTCGACACGCCGCCGTAGTGCAGCACGACACCCTCCATCTGCCCGAGCGTGTAGTCGACCATGCCGTGATAACCGTGGAACTCGATGCGAAGCGTCTGCGCGTCCAACTCTTCGGCCGTGGCGTAGCCACCCACGGTGACGCGCGCGTAGGCATCCGGAAGCCGCAAGAGTGTGCTTCGAACATCCGCCACCAGAGCGAGCACCACTTTGCCGATGATCGACGAGGCGAACGTCTGGAGATCATCGCGCGCGACGCGGCGCACGGCTTCACGCGTTCCAATGCGAGGGAAACGCTTGGCAGCGGTCGCCAGGCAGAGCCGCTGGTAGTCCGCCTGCGGATAGCTGTGGAATGGCAGGTATCGGCCGAGGCGCGGTGCGGCGACCAGCAGCGGCTCGACCTGACGATATTCGGAAGCGAGAGCCTCGACGAAACGCGCGCAGAACATACCTTTGACCGTGTAGTTCGCTGGGATGCTCGCCACCAACGCCTCGACGTCGACTGTGCCTTCGATGCGTTCGTTCGAGGAGATCGTGAAGCTCACGGGCGTGGGCTCGATTCTATCACGTCGCAATCGGCCCCCGCCTCGGCTTCTACACGTTGCGCATGTGCCGCGCTCACACACCTAGGCGCTGCATCGGGCCAGTGTCGGACAACTCTTCAGCGCTGCGCGAGCCAGCCCTGCACACCTGCGTTGACTCGCTGCTCGATCTCGCCCAGCCCACCGAAATGGAAGAAGTGATCGGCGCCATCGATCACTTGCAGGCTCAGATTCTCGCGCGAAGGAACGGGGAGCAGCGCACGCAGCTCGGAGACTGGTGCGAAGTCATCGTCGTCGCCGACCACGATCAGGATGGGGCCGGCGAACGCAGCCAGGTCTTCGGTGCGCAGCATGCCGACCGGGGGTGCCAGCAAGACCAAACCGGCCACGCGCGGATCGCCCTGCGCAGCCAGCAGCGCGATTGCCGCACCGAAGGAGTAGCCGGCAGCAACCAAGGGGCCGCGTACCGCGGGCTCTGCGACGGTGAGGTGGTCGAGACAAGCCCGGTAGTCCGCGACCGCAGCCTCGAGGTTCTCCGTCGCCTTGCCCTCGCTGCCCTCGACTCCGCGATAGTTGAACGTGAGCGTCGCGAGCCCGAGCTTCGAAAGGCCGCGGGCGATCGCGATCACAACCGGGTTATCGAGCGTTCCGCCATAGAGGGGATGCGGTGGCGCCACCACCGCGGCGCCTGGTTCGCCTGCGGTATAGCGAGCGGTCAGCCGGAGCTTGCCGCCATCAGCGGCAGACACCACCACACTGCACTTGTCTGCACGCGCTTGCAGCATGGTCGCTACGACCCCGACACGCTCGGCACCACCGATGCGCTGGCCGCGGTGAGCAGGGCGGGCGCTTGCGCGAGCCTGTGATGCGCCAACGCATAGCCGAGGTTTGCAGGCAGCATGAGCGTCATCGGCAGGAGCGTATCCTGATCGAAGCTGGGCAGGAGCTTGAGCACGAGCAGCACGCAGGAGCTGGCTGCCAACGTGTAGAACACGTAGCGCGAGAGCCGCAGCGCACCGCGCGAACCGAACGCCATCGCGATGCCCAGCGGCAAGGCGAGGAAGGTCAGCGGGTTGGCGAGGAGCTGGTTTTCGTTGTGATAGGTGACCTTGTGCTGGGTGAAGAGCCACATCAGGCCGCCGAGCAAACCAGGCACGCCGAAGAGCAGGCCGATGAGCGCGTGCTGCGCGCCGAAGAGCCGTCGTGCAAACGAGCCCCGAGAGAGCTGTGTCCACCGCGCCGTCAGCCACGCAAGCAATCCGAGACACGTGCCAAACAAGAGCGTCCAGGGCCAGGTCGTGGCCGGTTGCGCGGGTGTCGGGCGACGGTGCGCCTCGAAGACCGTGTAGGCAGTGGCCACCAGCGGCACTCGCTGCCCCTGCGCGTTCAGGTAGTGCATCTGCGCGACCTGATGTTCCAGCTCCGCCGGCAAGAAGAGGTCGTCCCACTCCTTGATGGGTCGTTCCATCTGATCGTTCATCCAGAAGACCAGCACGAAGTCGATGAAGGGATCCTGCTGGGCATGGCGCCGCACCTGCTGGCGGTAGGTCATGCGCGCCGGTCGCTGCAGCGCGGTCTTGAACTGACCGCCGAGCGCGCGGTCGATCAAGTCGCGCAGCCGCGTCGAGCAGTTGTCGTAGAAGTGATCGTAGAGGTAGTTGCGATTCTGCGGCAGCACGGCGGTCTGCAGCGCATGCGCCAGCAGCAGACGCTGCGGTGGCGCCAGGTTCAACTCCTGCACGCGCACCGAGCGGTTCATCTCTTCGTAGAAGGCGAAGGTCTCGTGCACCGGCGATTGACCGACCCAGAAAGTGAGCTTGCCCTTCATGTAGTTGGGCAGCATATCCAGGCCAAAGTGGAACATCCCGTAGTTGTAGAGTCGTGCCGTGCCTTGCGCGCGGTCCTGAACGACCATCGCGTTGTGGCCGAAGTAGTTGTAGACGTCGTCGCCCGGACCAAAGGTCACCAGCTTGATGACCAGGTCCTCGCCGCGCGATGCGCTCCATGGCATGTCGCTCTCTGGATCCTCCGCCCTGACCACTCGCGGGGCAAACCAGAGAGAGCAGCTGACCAAGAACGCGCTGCAG
>JADGRG010000699.1 GCA_017881145.1 Sandaracinaceae bacterium
CCATGAGCCCCCAATCTCTGCGCTGCTAGCGATGGCATGTACCCCGCCAAGAACCTGTGCGCCAGAAATCAGTATTGAATCCTGTTACTCGCGACCCGATAACACCATTTGATGTGGGTGTAAAGTTATCTTGGTATACATCTGTGGGTCGGTGTGAGAATGGCCAGGCCCGGCACCGGCCGAGGTCGGCGCAGGTATCCTAGGTGGCTGCGCAGAAGCGTGCAGCAGCCTTGCCGATCTCCGCGGCCAGCTCGTCGTAGGTCTGGGTCAGCGGGAAATGCGGAAATTCGCGCACCACGTTTTCAGGGGCGCAGAACAAGATGCCGGCGTCGGCCTCGCCGAGCATGCTGGTATCGTTGTAGGAGTCGCCCGCCGCCACGGTGCGGAAGTTCAATCCCTTGAGCGCCTGCACTGCGCGGCGCTTCGGGTCGGCCTGGCGCAGGCGGTAGTTCACGATTCGACCGTCCGCGCCGACCTCCAGCTTGTGGCAGAAGAGCGTGGGCTGGCCGAGCTTACGCATCAGAGGCATGCCGAACTCGTAGAAGGTATCCGACAAGATAATCACTTGATACTCGAGCCGCAGCTGGTCGAGGAATTCACGGGCCCCGGGCATCGGGTCCATGCCAGAGATCACTTCCTGGATCTCGCGCAGACCAAGCTTGTGATCGTCGAGGATACGCAGGCGCTGCCGCATCAACTTGTCGTAATCGGGAAGGTCGCGCGTAGTGAGACGCAGCTCGGGGATGCCGGTTCGTTCGGCGAAGTTGATCCAGACTTCGGGAATCAGCACGCCTTCGAGGTCGAGACAGACGATATGCACGGGTGCACTCCAAACGCGGAAGGTTCGGAGCGTGCTTAGCGCGCCGGCGCCTGCAAGACAACAGGCTCGCGCCGCGGTGATCCTTGCGAGGGCTCTTGCGCGTCAGTCGGAGTCGTCTGAGCCAGCCGAGTGGAAGTAGTCCTCGTCGTCGTCGGCCTTTGGCGTTTCGAGCAGCGAGCCGTCCGCGGCGTCGCGTCGGACGATGAAGCTCTTGTGCGAGGCCACATCGTTGCTCTCGCGCGCGACCACCATCACGTAGTTGGTGCCGGGTCGCAGCGGAAGCGTGGCTTCGAAGCCCTGCTTGCTGGCGTCCTTGGCGCCGCGATTGCTCTGGTAGAAGACCTTGCGCGAACCGACGAAGATGAAGGTGTCGCGCACGCGTGAGTCGTCCGTGGCCAGGCCGTGGATCTTGAGCGAGTCGCCGCCGGTCACGAGAGCCCCGCCGAAGTCCACCTTGAGGGTGGGTGGCATGTGCGCGAGCACGTCGAGCAGCTTGCCGCGCTGAACACCGCTGTGCTCGGCGAGTTGTGAGGTCTTCACCCAGCCCGGTCGGCCCTCGCCAAGGTCGACGCGCACGAAGGCTCCACCGCTGGCGGTCACTGGCAGTTCGTCGCTGCCTCCGGCCACCCGCGCGACGACGCGTGCGTCGTCGGCAGGCCGCTCGTAGACCAGTGCGTTGTCGGCGAGCGTGACGGTGCCAGTCTTGGCAGCGACCGGGACCCCAGGCTGCGCTCGCACCGGGATGGTGAGCTTTTCGCCCGCGGATTCCCGCAGCACGGTATCGCCGACCGAGACCTCGAGCTTGGCTTCGTTTTCGGCGTAGTCGGGTAGGATCTCGAAGGTGAACGCCACGGTGTGCTCGCCGCCTGGCTTGAGCTCGCCCATCTGAAAACGACCAGCATGCAGGAGCACGCCGGGGCCACTCAGATTTCTCAGGTTGGCCACAGTTTCTTCGCTCGTGCCTTGCCCCACGTTCTTCACGCGCAGGTAGACCGTCGCGAGCTCGCCGCGCTGGATCTCGCCGTCACCGTTGCCACGGCCGTTGTCGGCCACGTGCACGGTATAGGCAAAGACGGGCAGCGATCGCGCTTGCACGCGCACGCGCACTTCGGCCGGTTTGGGTGTGTGCCCGTTGGCTTCGTCGAATTCGACTCGGATGCCGTCGGCGCGGTCCGGTGTGTTCTTGGGCAGAGCGCATGCGTGTTTGCCGCTCTCGTCGGTCTTGCAGATACCCAACGTCGTGGTCCACGAGCGACTCTCACCCGGAGAGAGCTTACCGAACACGATCTCGCGACCGGTGAAGAGTCGGTAGTCGCTCTTGGTGACGGCGGGGAGCTGGAAGACCGGCGCCTTGCCTTTGTTCGTGACCTTGACTCGAAGCTCAAAAGGCTCACCGGCGCGAGCGAGGTTGTCCGGTCGATCGGTGCTGGTCTCGACCGTCAGCTCCGACGGGCCTTCGTCTTTGCCCACGCTCCAGTCGATGCCGAGCTTCTTCAGCTCACTCACGGCATGTGCCATCTCGCGTGAGCGGGCGTCCTCGACGACCTGCTGGCCATCGCGCAAGAGCTCGTGGCGACCCGAGCGCGTGGCGCGCGAGAGCAGGGTGCGTGAGAAGAGCGTCAGGAATTCGCTCTCCTTTTCGTTCTCCGCCACGTCTTCCGGAGCGGACTCTCGCAGCTTGCGGCGAGTCTCTTCGGGCAAGTAGTAGCGCAGCACGACCTCGGGCTTCTGCGCGTTGCGGGCGTGGTCATGCGTGAGATGCGCGTGCAGATCCGATTCGCGCAGGTACTCTTTGTCCACGGTGAGATCCATGTCGATGGCATCCACCGTCATCGGCTCGATCTCGATGTCGGGCACGATGCCGACGCTCTGGATCGATACATCGCCGGGCGTCAGGTATTGCGCGATGGTCAGCTTGAGCGCCCAGCCGTCGCTGTCGTCGTTGTAGAGGACTTGGACTGAGCCTTTGCCGAAGGTCCGCTCGCCGACGATCAGGGCGCGGTCGTGGTTCTTGAGCGCGCCGGCCACGATCTCGCTAGCCGAGGCGCTGCCGCCGTTGGCGAGCACGATCATCGGGTAGTCGGGCTCGGTGCCTTCTTCGTGAGCCAGCTTGCGCTCGCTCTTGTCGGGATCGTTCGACGAGGTGGTGACGATGGTGCCGCGCAAGAGGAATACGTCGGCCACGCACACGGCTTGTTGCAAGAGGCCACCGGGATTGTCCCGTAGGTCGAGCACCAGGCCACGCAGGTTCTGTTCGTGCAAGCGCAGCAACGCAGCGTGCAGATCGTCGCAGGTGTTGGACTGGAAGCTCTTCAGCCGCACCACGCCAATGCCACCCTCGAGCATCTTCGACTCGACGGATTCGATGTGGATGACGGCGCGCACCAGGTCGAAGCGCTTGGGCTGCTTCCAGCCCTTGTTCACCGAGTTGCCTTCCCGCACCACGTACACAGCCACCGACGATCCGGGCGCACCGCGCAGCCGTGACACCGCCTCTTCGAGCGGCATGTTGAGGGTGGATTCGTCGTTGATGTTGGCGATCCGGTCGCCCTTGCGCAGCCCCGCCAGGAAGGCAGGCGTGCCCTCCATCGGTCGAATTACGGTGAGCTGTCCGCCGCGGATCGAAATCACGATACCAAGCCCGCCAAACTCACCCTTGGTGCTGAGCTGCATCTCGGAGTATTCCTCCGGCTCGAGCACCACCGAGTGCGGGTCCAGCGTGCGCAGCATGCCGTTGATCGCCGAATACTCGACGTTGCGCAGCTTCACGTCTTCGTCGGGCAGGAGCTTGTCCTGCAGGAACTTGAAGACCTCCTGGAAGCGCCAGGTGAGCGCCCACGGAGAATCGACGTCGTCGGCGCGGAACTGCGCGGACTCGTTGTTGACCTGGATCCGGAAGCTCGGCTGCCCCTGTTCGTAGTGCACGATGACGGGCGCAACCGCGCGCTGGATCGCGTTGATGCCCGCGAAAAGCATGTTGCGGTACGAGATGCGCTGCGGCTCGACGTAGTTCTGATTGACCTTCGCGATGACCGTCTTCAGAACGCGGACCTGAGATAGGTCGTAGGGGATGCGCTTCTTCGCAGCCTGCGCGCGCGGCGAGGTATCAATGTCGAAGTCGAGGCCGTTGTTTTTCGGCCAGACGAAGGTGATGCAGAACGCGCCGGTGAGGGCGACGATCACGAGAATGGGTTTCAGCCAGCGGTTCATCGATCAGCAGGTCTCGGGGGGATGCAGGGGCGACCTTTGATCATAGCAGCCGCCTCCGCGCGAGATCACACCTTTTTCTTGGTGGTCGGCAGCCGCAGGGCGATCAGGCGCTGGGCCGGAGGTTCCGGCTGGATCGTGACATGGCCCAGACCGTGGATCGCCTGCAGCCGCTCACCGACGCGTTTGGCGACATCCGTGCCGTGCGCTGCGCCAGTCAGGACGACGTGCGCTGTGAGCATGGGCTCCGAGGGCGTGAGGCCCCACACGTGCAGGTCGTGCACGGCTTCCACGCCCGGAGTCTGGAGGATGGTGCGCTCGACGTCCGCGGTCTGCAGATCGGCAGGAGTCGTCTCCATCAGCACATCTGCCGCGTCGAGCAGCAGCCGCACTGAGCCCACGATCAGCACCAGCGCGATCAGGATGGATGCGA
>JADGRG010000700.1 GCA_017881145.1 Sandaracinaceae bacterium
CTCCTCACCTACGACTCGCTGCGGATGAAGTTCGGCGAGCTCCGGCTGCGGCGCGACAAGGGCTGCCCGGTGTGCGGCGACGCGCCGACCATCAAGGAGTACATCGACTACGAAGGCTTCTGCGCGACTTAATCACATACCCGCCGAGCAGGTGGTTACTTACCCGCGGAGCAGCCTGCAGCTCTCCGCGTCGGCTCTCAGCGTAGAAACGCGGCGGTGCTGCGTGTAGGCTCGCGCACATGAAGACCTGGTTTGCGTGGCTTCCGCTGCTCGCGCTTGGCTGCGCCTCTGGGTTCGGTTGCTCGCGCACCGACGCGGCCGAGACTCGCAAGCTGATCCGCACGCAGCATGCGCCGCGGGTGGCGGACTTCGTGCTGAAGGAGGTCGCGCGCCACCAGAGCGGTGTGCGCGAAGGCGCCAGCCGAATCGCACCAGGCTTCGTGCGCGTGTCGGGCGCCCAACAGGAAACCGAGATGCGACTGGTGCTCAAGCTCTTGCGCAGCCCCAAGCGTGGCGTGCATGAGCTGGTGATCTCACCGATGAGCTTCATGGCCGTGGTCGGCCTGGACGGCGTTTGCATCGCGCGTGATGTCGAGCCCGATCAGATGAAGGGCATGAACCTCGGCAAGCTCTTTCCCTCGGTTCGCGCCGCTCTCGGCGGCAACGAAGCCATGGATATCGGCGAGTTCGCGAGCACCGAGCCGGGAGGCAAGCCCTCGGTCACGATCATGATCGCTGCGCCTGCACGCTACAAAGGCGAGGTGGTGGGTGCGTTGGTTTTGGGTATTCCGCTGTGGAGACTGCAGCAACAGCTCTCCAAGCAGCTGCAAATGGAGCTCGCGGGCAAGGAGCGCGTGATCATCTGGGTCTACGTGTATCGCGGCGCGGACCTTTACTATCACGGCACGCCACCGGATCTCGACAAGGTCGTCCCGGATGCGACGGCGCGAAAAGCGGGCTACGCGAAGAGCCCCGGTGGCTTCACCGGAGTGGTCGAGCAGTTCAGCTACCTCTACGGCTACGGAGTGAGACCCCTGCCCATCTTCGGACCCGACGTGGGTATCGTCGTCTTCCGCATGGAAACGCCCAAGTAGCGGGGCAGCGTCCTCAGAGCGGCTTGTCGAGCTCGGCGAGCGCTGCGAGTGGGTCGAGTGGGAAGCTCCAGGTGCCGGATGAGGTGGGCTCACTCACGGCGCTGCGCAGCATGCCGAGGAAGCGCGGGCGCGGAATCTCCCGCGCCCCGAAGCGCGCCAGATGTTCGGTGTAGACCTGACAGTCCACAAAGTGAAAACCCCAGTGGCGCAGGTTGCCGAGCAGTGTGACGGTCGCGATCTTGGAGGCGTCGTCGTGCAGCGCGAACATGGATTCGCCACAGAACGAGCGGCCCAGCGCAACGCCATAGAGGCCGCCCACCAGCTCGCCATCGCAAAAGGCTTCGATGCTGTGCGCTACGCCGCGCGCATACAGCGCGCCAAAGCCCGCACGCAGCTCCTCGGTGATCCACGTGCCGTCCTGGCCGGGCCGAGGCGCGCGGGCGCAGGCGTCCATGACTTTGAGGAACGCCGTGTCGGTGCGAATCTCGAAGGGTGCGCTGCGGATGCGTTTTCGCAGTGAGCGGCCAACGTGCACGTGATCGAAGCTGATCACGAAGCGTGGATCGGGCGAGAACCACAGGAGCGGAAGCTCTCGGTGCGGCCACGGGAAGATCCCGAGCGAGTAGGCGAGCACCAGCCGTTCAGGACACGCGTCTCCGCCGATCGCGACTACGCCTTCGGGCGACGCGCCTTCCGGCGGCGGAAACGACAGAGCGTCGGTGAGCATGTACACCGGCATGGCCGGGCCAGATTGTACCAGGATGCGAGCGGCTGCCATGTGTCCAGTCGATGAGGTTCAGCCGCCGGCCACCACAGCCTGGCCAGCCGAAGCGCCTGCGAACGCCATGCTCCGGGTCGAACGAGCCAGACCGAGAGAGCCGTCGCTCGCGACGACGATGACGCCACCGAGTGCGCCAACGCGCTCCTGCATGTAGCGCAGCGCATCGAAGGCTGCGTCGGCCGGGCCGCTGCCCGACGCGAGCGCTGTGACGACGCGTGCGCAGAGTGAAACTCGCAAGATGCCTTCACCTTCGCCTGTCGCAGACGCGGCCCCGCGCGGATCGTCAGCATACGTTCCAGCGCCGATGATCGGAGAATCGCCAACGCGGCCAGGATGCTTGCCAGCGATGCCTCCCGTGCTGGTGGCTGCAGCGACATGCCCGTGCTTATCGCGCGCCACTGCGCCGACCGTGCCGCGTGGCCATGCGCCGGAATGTCCGGCAAGGACTCGCTGCAGAGCCTCTTGCGCACCCGCCGTCATCATGCTCGCGGGATCTGCTGCGATGAAGCCGTGCTGCTCGGCAAAACGAGCCGCACCGAGGCCCGCGTAGAGCACGTGTCTCCCGTCGTCGAGCACCGCTCGCGCAACGGCCACGGGATTCTTGAATGGCGGCAGCGAGCACACCGCCCCGGCACGCAGGCTGGTGCCTTCCATGATTGCAGCGTCGAGCTCGAGCGTGCCGGCGCTGGTCAGGGAGCCGCCTGTGCCAGCGTTGTAGCGCGGGTCATCTTCGAGCGCCTGCACCGCCGCTTGCACCGCGTCGAGCGCGCTTACGCCTGCTTCGAGCAGCGGCGCGACCATCTCGACGACGCGTCGGCAGCCTTCGGCTTGAGCGTCGAGGCCGGCTCCTTGGGAGTTGCTGGCGCCGCCATGGACGAGCAGCGCGTAGCCGCCGCCACTTTTCAACGAGGTCTTGAACATCGCGTCAGTCTACACCGAGGCTTGTTCGCATCGAGACGGCCCACCGTTCGGCGAGCCTCGCGTGATCCGTGATCCGTGGTCCGTGATCAAGGCGTAAACGAAAGCGCGTAGACAATCGCCAGAGGTGGAAAGCAGAGCGCCCAGAGCGCAAAGCGCCAGACCGAGAAGTGCGGTGCTGCCTCGGACCCGCGGGCACCCACGACGCCCGCACCTGTGCTGAGGCGTGCAGCAATCTCGCGCGTCTGGGCTTCCAGCTGTCCGCGGTCGAAGATGCCGAGGCAGACCGGGCAGGTCGGCAAGCGATTGAGGTCAGCGGGCACGCGAACGTTCATCGCTGCGTTGCATCGAAAGCAGAAGGGCACGTCGAGCGTGAACGCCGAGAGCCTGCGATCGAAGATGCGGTCGGACCTCTCGTCCCAGCACAGATCGGCAAGTCCGATGCGCTTCATCCCCTGCACGATGCGAGCTAGGTCCTGGTCATCGAGACCGCTGCCTTTCAACACTGCGCTGGCGTCCACACTGAGCGTGGGCTGCAGGTAGCGCCAGACGGCCTCGGCTTGCTGCATCCGGCGGCGCGCCACCCGGCCCGCCAGGCATAGCGAGATGGGCAACACGAGCAGCAGCAGCCCCCATGGGAGCTTGGCGGTGTGGGTCGCGAGCAAGCTCGCCGCTTGCGCAGGCTCGATCCGTTCAACCTGTGCATCCGGACCCACGGCTGTGGCAGCCGTGAGGATCTCCGTGGGATCGTGCCCTGAGACGTGCTGCACGTGAACGTCTCCGGCCTTACCCGTGATCTTGTAGTAGACGCCCTCAGCCTCCGCGCTGACTTGCTCGGCACTCGGCGCAGCCGGCGCTCGCAGTTCACGCAAGCGGGGCGAGCGAAGCAGCGCGAACGCGTAGAGCAAGAGAAGAATGCCGCCAGCCAGAAGGAGGCTGCGGTGGATAGAAGCCGTCATCGCAGCCGCTCCTGTGTCGCTTCAAGAGCTGTCGAAAAATGGCTCATAGCGGCTTTCGTCCTCGAAAAACTCCTCGAAATACGAGAGTATTCCTGCGGTTTTTTCTGCGGGCGCGCTCGCTCTGCGCCGATTTTTCGACAGCTCTTCAGTTGCTAGCGCTTGCCGCGCTCTTCGCGTTGCTGCCCAGCACTTCCAGGTGCAGCGCGTCGTCTTTCTCGTCGATGCGCGCCTTCCCACCTTCCGCCAGACCACCGAAGAGCAGCGCCTCCGAGAGCGGGCGTTTGATGCGTTCTTCGATCAGTCGAGCCATGGGTCGTGCGCCGAACGCCGGATCGTAACCGTGCTCGGCCAGCCAGGTGCGTGCCGCGGGCGTGACTTCGACCTCCACTTTGCGTTCGCTGAGCTGGCCTGCGAGCAGGCGCAACTCCTTGTCGACAACCTTCAGAATCACGTCGCGTGATAAGCCTCGGAAGAGGATCCAACCGTCCAAGCGATTTCGGAACTCGGGGGAGAAGGTGCGCTCCAGCGCGCCCTTGGCCTTGGTCTCGTCGATATCGCGCCGCGACACGGCAGCGCTGGTGGTGGAGTCGAAGCCGATGCTGCCGCGGTTCATCTCGAAAGCGCCGGCGTTGGTGGTCATGATCACGATGACGTTGCGGAAGTCGGCCTTGCGACCGTTGTTGTCGGTCAGCGTGGCGTGGTCCATGACCTGCAACAAGATGTTGAAGAGGTCGGGATGCGCCTTCTCGATCTCGTCCAGCACCACCACCGCGTGCGGATGCTTGCGGACAGCATCGGTGA
>JADGRG010000701.1 GCA_017881145.1 Sandaracinaceae bacterium
AAATCGTGGTTTGGGTCATTCCATTTCCATATCCGCGCCCAACACCTGCAGCGCCTCGATAAAGCCAGGATGCATTTCTAGCAGCGCCCGTGCACCCTGCTCAATCACGGTCTCACCTTCCGCGACGAGACCGAGCACGAGAGCTGCCATCGTCAGGAGCGGATCGTCGCATCTTTCCAGGCGCGCGGCATGCACTCTGCGCTCTTGCCGCACCGCGAGCGCGCAGCACGGGCTCCGGGGCTGCTGCCGTCATCACAACGTGGGACCGGGCTGCTGCGCGGTGGCGTTGCAGCTCGGGGGGTCGTCCGACTCCAGCACTTTGGCGACGCGATCGGTGAGCTGAGCGAGATCCGCCTCACTCACCTGCACGTCGAGCAACGCCAGCTCCCCGTCCGCGCTCACCTTGGCGCTGTCCAGCACGTCAGGAAAACCTGCCAGCCGCGAGAACACGCCGATCTGCCAGATCCAGTCGTTCAGCTGCTTGACTACGTCCTGTGCTTCCTTTTCGCTCCGCACGTGCGCAACGCCTCCGAGCACGACTCCTTGCCGAAGGTCGAGGCCGAACGCGGAGCGCCCGTGCGCCAGTGCAGCACCCAGGCCGTTCATGCCAAACCCCGAAAGCTCGCGATAAAGCGCAGCGGCGATGCCACCGGCGGGTGCCGCCAGCACGCAAACGCTGCGCTGCAGACACTCGACTCGCGCAGCCAAGCCGAGAAAGTCCGTGTCGTCCGCAAAGCGCGGCGGCGCAGGCTGCGCAATCAGGTCGAGGGCCTCGTCCAGCAAAGGTGCATCACCGACCAGGAGCAAGCGCTCATCGAGTAGCGCCGCCGACAGCTGCGGCGTTCCCAAGACCGAGAAGCGCCCGCGCTTCTGCGCTCCGCCCATCGCAGCCGGCGCGCCGAGTTGCCCACCGACCAGTGCCAGGGCCCGTCCCACGTCTTCTGCTCCGTAGTGTCCTTCCAGAATCGCCAGCCAGTGCGGGTCCTTGGGCTCGCCGCGTCCGACCAGAACTGCTCGCGTGGTGTGCGTCGTAACCCAGGCGAGCTCCGCCTCGTCCACGCAGGCGTAGCGCGCGAGCCACGCTCGCCAGATTGGAAAGCTTCTCGCTTGCGTTAGCGCCGAAATCTGCAGGTTAGCGACTAGGAGCGCTGACCCCGGCACGAGCTGCAGCGGATCGGACGGAACCGAGGCTTCGACTTTCGCGACCGACGGGGCAAGGACCGCCAGCGCGGGATGCTCCGGCGCACGCTGCGCGCTCTGCGTGCCCGCACAGGCAAGCAGGAGCAGCGTCAGCGCAGCACATCTCAGAGCCTGCGCGGGCAGCGACTTCTGTGCCGATTCACGATGCGTGCAGGCGGATCGCAAGGTGGTTCTGTGCATGGCTTGATCCTCGGTGCTCTTCGCAGGCGCTCTTCGCCGCGTCAGGCACTCGCCAGCGCCTGTGGCAGCGCTGCGAGCAGGCGGTCGTTCTCTGCCGGCAGACCGATGCTGATGCGAAGGTGCTTTTCGAGCGGCGGACCGAAAGGACGCACGATCACGCCAGCCCGCAAGAGACGCTCGTAGACTGGCGCAGCCGGTCGGCCCAAACCGACACACAGGAAGTTCGCCTGGCTCGGCGCCACCGACAGCCCGTGAGCGCTGAGCGCAGCGCTCACCCGCACGCGTTCACGCTGATTGAGAGCGATGTAGCGAGCCAGGTGCTCGGCGTCGTCGAGTGAGGCCAGCGCCGCCACCTGAGCCAAAGTGCCCACATTGAAAGGAGCACGCACGCGATCGAGGTAGCCGACCATGGCTTCGCTCGCCACCGCGTAGCCAGCCCGCAGCGCAGCCAGCCCGTGCGCTTTGGAGAACGTCCTGAGCACGACCAGACGATCATGCAGCTTGCGCATCTCGAGAGCGCTCGCGTAGTCGCTGGCGTCGGCAAACTCGAAATAGGCCTCGTCGATCACCGGGATCACGCTTGCCGGCAACGCACGCAGGAAGGCTTCCAGCGCGCTACGCGCGATGTGCGTGCTAGTCGGGTTGTTCGGGTTGTCGAGAAAGACCAGCTTGGTGTTAGGCCGCAGAGCGGCGTGCATCGCGTCGAGATCCCAGTAGAGGGCATGGCGCAGCGGCACCTCGGTCACGGGGACGTTGGCGACGCGCAGCGACATGCCGTAGCAGACGAAGCTGGGCGCGCCGATCACGGCGTGATCGCTCGGCCCGGCGAAGGTCCGCACCACGAGATCGATGAGCTCGTTCGAGCCACAACCAAAGGCCAGCTCACCTGGAGCTATGCGGTGGTGCGCCGCCAATCGCACGCGCAGCGCATGCGCGTGTGCATCCGGGTAGCGATGGATCTCATTTGCGGCGCGCGCGATGGCATCGAGCGCTTTGGGACTTGGCCCGAGGGGATTCTCGTTGCTAGCGAGCTTCACCGCCCCGCGAATACCGAGCTCTCGTTCGAGCTCCTCGACCGGCTTGCCAGGCACGTAGGGTTTGACCGCCTCGATGTGCGGCGCGACGAGAGGTGTCACTCACTGCTCCTTCACTCTGGGGTAGCTGCCGAGCACCTTGACGTAGCGTCCGGCGGCACGCAATTCCTCGACCGCTGCTAGCACAGAACGGTCGGTGATGTGACCGTCCACTTCGAGCAGGATCAGGTAGCGGAACTCCCAACCGCGCGCGGGTCGCGTTTCCAAGCGGTAGAGGTTGATCTTGCGATCGGCGAAGGGCCGCAAGCAATCGATGAGCACGCCCGGCGCGTCGTGCAGCGCGACCACCACGGCCGTGCGGTCGAGGCCAGAG
>JADGRG010000702.1 GCA_017881145.1 Sandaracinaceae bacterium
CGGTGGGTCCGGTGGAACGGGCTACCGCTACAGCCCCACCGGCTCCGCGGGTGGTGGCGGCGCGACCGAGGGCGGCACGACCTTGACCCCGCTGCGCGGTGGCTGTCTCGGCGGCGGTGGCGGCGGTGGCGGCGCGGGCGGCAACGGCGGCGGAACGGTGCAGATCTCGGCCGGCAAGTTGACGCTTGCCAGCACGGCGGTCGTCACGGCCTATGGCGGTGGCGGCGTGAAGGGCGCAAGTACCGCCAAGGGCGGCTCTGGCGGCGGTAGCGGCGGCGCAGTGCTGCTTCAGGGCTTCACCGTGAGCGTCGATGCTGCCGCCTGGATCACAGCCAACGGCGGCGGCGGCGCAAGTAGTGCCAACCCGGGCTCCGACGGCCAGAAGACCAGCACCTCACAGACGCCGGGCGGCGCCGGCGGCTCGTTCGACGGCAGCGGCGGCGGCGGCAAGGGCGGGGCCGCATCGGGTGGCGCGGGCAGCGCCTCGAACGCGAGCTCGTTCGGCAGCGGTGGTGGTGGCGGCGGCGGCGGCGTGGGCCGCGTTCGCATCCTCAGCGTTCAGCCTGGCAGCGCTTGTGCTGGGCATCAGAGCCCTGCAGCCTCCGTGAGCTGTCCGTGAGTGACGCGTAGCGGCGGGCGGCGGCGTCAAGGGAGCCGATAAGGCAAACGGATGCCGCGCATGTACGTGGTGCCCGCGAGCTGGGCGCTCGGCAAGATGTGAGCGCTGCGCACGGCATGGCCACTTTTACCTTCAAGAAAAACTAGCCTTGACCAAATGTACTTGCAGGTCAAAATAGCCAGGTGCCTCGTTACCTCGAATCTCTCGTCGAACGTGACCTCCAGCGCAAGATGGTGCTGCTGGGCGGACCACGCCAGGTCGGCAAGACGACGGCGGCGAAGTCGATCCTCGACCGGCTTGGGGGACGCTACTTCAACTGGGATTTCGACGAGGATCGGCGCGACATCCTGGCGAAGAGTTGGAGCGACGACGCTCCGCTCGTGGTCTTCGACGAGCTGCACAAATTTCCGCGCTGGAAGAACTGGCTGAAGGGTCTTTACGACACACGCGACCGGCGCGCAGGCGGCGCGCAGCGCTACCTCGTCACCGGCAGCGCTAGGCTCGACGTCTACCGGCGCGGCGGCGACTCGCTCCTGGGTCGGTACCACTACTGGCGACTGCACCCGTTTACGCTCGACGAGCTTCCACCCAAGGTGACTCCGAAAGAAGCGTTCCGGCGCCTCTTGACCGTCGGCGGATTTCCCGAGCCCTTCCTCGATGGAGACGAACGAGAAGCGCGGCGTTGGCGCCGCGAGCGCTTCGACCGAGTCTTGCGCGATGACGTACGAGACCTGGAGCCGCTGCGCGACATACACACTCTGGCGCTCTTCGTCGATGCCTTGCGCGCCAGAGTGGGTAGCCTCGTCGTGCTCTCCAACATCGCGCAGGATCTGCAGGTGGCGCCGAAGACGCTCGCACATTGGCTGGATGTGCTGGAGCGCATGTACCTATTGTTCGTGGTGCGGCCCTACACGCGGCGCCTACCGCGCGCGATCAAGAAGCCGCCCAAGGTCTACTTCTTCGACAACATGGACGTGCTCGGCGACGACGGCGCGCGCTTCGAGAACTTGGTTGCGACGCACTTACTCAAGCGCGCGCATCTCCTTGAAGACCGCGATGGCCACCGTTGCGAGCTCAAGTACGTCCGCGACAAGGAGGGACGCGAGGTGGATTTTGTCGTGGTGAAAGACGGCGTCGTCACCGAGCTCATCGAGGCCAAGCTATCGGATACGGACGTCGCTCCGTCGCTGCGCTACTACGCCGAGCGCCTCAGGCCGACGCGTGCGCTTCAAGTCGTGGGCGATCCACGCTGGCCTGGCCTGCGCAAAGGCGCTCTCTCCGTCACGTCGGTGCTGGACGAGTTTGCGACAAGGACCCAGCGCTGACACCAAACGTCACGAGCGTGTTCGACAGCTCTTCAGCGATTCTTCTTGCGCGCTTTTCGCTCGGCCTTGCGCCGGTTCTTCTTGGCTCGGGCGGCAGCCGGATCGGGCCGAAAGCTCGTCGCTGCCGGCGGCAACGGGATACTCTGCGGCAGCGGCCCGTGCTGCAGCTCCCGCAGCCACGCTTCCGCTCCGACTTGCGTGCCGATGTCGAAGCCTAGGTCGCGGCCCGCCATCATCATCGACTTCGCCATCCCGAAATTGCGCGGGTCTTCGCGGCCTGGCTTTCGCTTTCCAGGATTGAATTACGAACGGGTCGCCGTGCTGCGCGCGGCTGCACGTCGCATTCGCTCGACGGTGTTGCTCGTGCGCGCCGCGTCGGCCTCGTCGATCGACTTGAAGCGTGTCACACCTCGGACGAAATCTGGCGGCGAGAGCAGGAACGCGCGATTCCACAGCGCACGAATGCGCTCCGCGAGCCGGTCCCCCGGCGCGTTCGGCGGGGCGGGCATCTCGCTCACGCTCCTGTACTTCTGGACGGGCATGGTCACTCCTCACCGTCGAGGCCGAAGGCCCTGCTAAGCGCGAGCGCGTCGCTACGATCGATCGGTCGCATCGTGTCTTTCTTCATTCGATAGAGGGTCCGCGGCGTTGCCACGCGGACACGCACACCCAGCACTTCCTTGTCCTCGGCCTCCAAGTCGGCAAACGTCGTAGCCTCACCCAGCCGCGTGAGAATATCGAGGTAGAGCGTACCTTCGGGTGGTCCGTAGCGCACCGCCGGGTATTCACCGCACAAGTCCTCCGCGGTGATCTGCTCGATGTCCGGATCGGACCACACGCTCGCGAGCGCACGACGCAGCCGAGCGATGTTGTCGGCCTCAGGGCGCACGAAGAGGTCCAAATCCTCGGTGGCGCGCACCAAGCCGTGCACGTTGAGCGCCACGCCGCCGACCACGACATAGTCCACGCCCGCCTCGTTGAGGCTTCGGATCACGCGCAGCGCATCATCGAGGACGTCCACCGCGTAAGGGTATCACGCATCTGCCGGTCCACGACGAGACCGTGGTGCGGAGCCAGGACGGGGTCTGTCGTGACCGAACCGGCCGTAGGGCAGTCATCCCGTGCTCAGCGCGCCAACGGTACGAGCCGCGACTTGCGCAGCTTGCGATCGCGCGCGACCAACGGAACGCGATGAACGATGCTGGTCGCTCTAGTGCGCTGATCGGTGGGCGGATCGCGACGTGGATCGCTCTCCGGACGTTGCTGCCTAGTTCAAGCTCACGTGCCTGGACTCGTCCTTGCGCGGACGAACGCGGGCGTATTCTTGCGCGGCGTGGATGAAGTTCGTGAAGAGCGGATGCGCGGCGTGCGGCTTGCTCTTGAATTCAGGGTGGAACTGGCAACCGATGAAGTAGCGGTGATTGGGCAGCTCGACCATCTCGACCAAGAGCTGATCTGGCGACAGCCCCGACAGCCGCAGGCCAGCTTTGTCGAGCGCTTCGCGATACTCGTTGTTGACCTCGAAGCGGTGGCGGTGGCGCTCGCTGATCAGCGTGGTGCCGTAGATGCGCGCGGCGAGCGAGCCCTCGGCGAGCTGACAGGGATAGGCCCCCAGGCGCATGGTGGCGCCCTTGTCTTGAATGCCACGCTGGCCCGGCATCAAGTGAATGACCGGATGCTTGGTCTGCGGATCGGCTTCCACCGTGCCGGCGCCCTGGAAGTTGCAGACGTGGCGCGCGAATTCGATCACCGCCATCTGCATCCCGAGGCAGATGCCGAAGAAGGGTACGTTGTGCTCGCGCGCGTAACGGATCGCCTTGATCTTGCCTTCGAGCCCGCGGTCCCCGAAACCACCCGGCACCAGGATCGCGTCGTAGTCGCCGAGGAACTTATCGACGTCGTTCTCGCGCTGCAGTTCTTCGCTGTCTACGTAGTGCAGCTCGACTCGCAGGTCGTTGGCGAGGCCACCGTGCACCAGCGCTTCGTGCAGCGACTTGTAGGCGTCGCGCAAATGCACGTACTTGCCGACCAGCGCGATCGACACCGAACCCTTGGAGGGCTCGGTCATCTTTTCGACAGTGCGCTTCCACTGCGAGAGGTCCGGTTGCCGCGACCAGATGTTGAGCCGCTCGACGAGCTGCTGGTCGAGACCTTCCTTGTGCAGCTTGATGGGTAGCTCGTAGATGCAAGAGACGTCGGCGGCCGCAATGACTGCATCCACGCCGACGTTGGTGAAGTGGGCGATCTTGCGCTTGAGATCCAGAGGCAGCTCGCGATCGACCCGGCAAATCAAGATCTCCGGCTGGATGCCGAGCGCCAGCAGCTCCTTCACCGAGTGCTGGGTGGGCTTGGTCTTGAGCTCGCCGGCCGCACCTATCCAGGGCAC
>JADGRG010000703.1 GCA_017881145.1 Sandaracinaceae bacterium
CCGCGCGCCGCAACCAGACGGCGCACGCGCGCTGGTTCCGGCATCGCACGGGCCCTCGGCCCTGCGCTCTGCTCTTGCACGGCTATACGACCGGCGCCTATCCGATCGAGGAACGCATGTGGCCGGTCAAGGCGCTCTTCGCGAGCGGCATGGACGTGGTCATCACCGTGTTGCCGTTCCACGGGCTGCGACGCTCGGAGGCGCGAGGGATGTTGCCTCCGATGTTTCCCTCCAACGATCCTCGCTTCACGGTCGAAGGCTTTCGGCAGCTCGTTCTCGACCACCGCGCTCTCTTCGACTACCTGCTGCAAGGGCGTGTCTCGGGACTGGGCGTGATGGGGATGAGCCTCGGAGGCTACGGTGCATCGCTGCTGGCAACACTCGAAGAGCGACTGCGCTTCGCGGTGTTCTTCATCCCACTCTCGGCGATCGACGCGTTCGCGCACATGCACGGGCGGCTGGTGGGTGACGTCGAAGAGCAGAACGCGCAGCGTGAGGGCTTGCGTGCGGCGCACTGGCCGGTCAGTCCGCTGGCCCGGCCGGCGCAGATCAGTGGCGACAACGTGGTGGTGATCGCCGGCGAATCGGACCTCGTCACCGGCCTGCCACACGCTCAGAGCTTGGTGCATCACTTCGACACGCCTGTGGTGCTCTTCGAGGGCGGGCATCTTCTACACTTCGGCCGCGAGCGAGCCTTCGTGCCGGTCTGGGACATGCTGCGTAGGCAAGGGCACATCGAGGGCGGACCAGGGGCCAAGTCATGAGCAAGTCGAAGTCAGGACTCAGTCAGCGCAGCGGCTGGGCTGCCGATCAACCCATTGGCTTTCTGATGCACAAGGCTCTGGCGCATCCGGAGCTCGTCTCTCTAGCCGCCGGCTTCGTCGATCAAGCGAGCTTGCCGAGCGAAGCCACGCGGTCTGCCGCTGCCTCACTGCTCGCCGATGGCGAACGCGCGCGAGCCGCTCTGCAATACGGGACCACCAACGGCGACCCCATGCTGCGTCGCCAGATTCTGGAGCGTCTGGCCGCAGCCGATGGCGGCAGCGGCGCACTCGACGAGGAACGGGTCGTCCTGACGCCGGGCAGCAATCAGATGCTCTATCTCCTGGCCGAGACGCTGCTCGACCCGGGCGATATCGTGCTCTGCGATGCGCCGAGCTACTTCGTGTTCATGGGCATCGTGAAGAACATGGGTGCGCAGGCGCGGGGTGTGGCGACCGACGAGCAGGGCATGCGCATGGACGCGCTCGAAGCGGAGCTCGAAGATCGCGCTGCGGCCGGTGAGCTGGGTCGCGTGAAGGCCATCTACGTCGTCAGCTACTTCGACAACCCACGCTCTGTGAGTCTCGCCGCAGAGCGCCGTGGGCGCTTGGTCGAGCTCGCCAAACGCTATTCACGCGAGCACCCGCTCTATGTGATCGAAGACGCTGCATATCGTGAGCTGCGCTATGCTGGCGACGACGAAAAGAGCGTGCTGGCGCACGACATCGACGGCCAACACGTGATCTACGCTGGCACGTTTTCGAAGTCGTTCTCGCCTGGCGTGCGCGTCGGCTACGGGATCTTGCCGAAGTCGCTGCTCGATCCGTTGCTCGCCATCAAGGGAAATCTCGATTTCGGCTCGCCACACTTCTCTCAGCGTTTGATCAGCGAAGTCCTGCGCCTCTCGCTCTACGATCCACACGTGGAGCTGCTGCGGGACGTGTATCAACGCAAGCAGACCGCGATGCTGCGTGCGCTCGATCTGCATCTGGGGCAGAAGGGACTCGCACGCTACCTGCGTCCGCACGGTGGGCTCTACGTTTGGGTCGAGCTTGTGCAAGACATCGACACCGGACAACACGGAAAGCTCTTCCCGCTGGCGGTGGAGGAGGGTGTGCTTTACGTGCCAGGCGCGTATTTCTTCTGCGACGTGCAGAGTGCACCGCGCTCCTGCATGCGCCTGTCGTTTGGCGTGCAGAGCGAGGAGCGAGTCGAGGCGGGCATCGCCAAGCTGGCGCGCGCCATTGAAAGAGCCGTCGTGTAGACGAGCTACGCCACGCTGGTTGTCGCAAGGAAAGTCCGGGTCGGTGCGTGTGGCGTGCGTCAGGCAGGTGGTCGCATCGCGCCGATGACGTACTGGACCAGCTGAGCTTTGCGCGTGGCCCGTGCTTCAGCCTTGGCGCGGGGGACGCCGAGTGATGCCATCAAACCTTGGCCGGTGATCGGCACGGCTTTCTTCGTGATTGCTGCAGAGCCCACTTTGCAGGTTGGGAGCGTGCCAGCTTGGCAGGGCGATTCACGCGCTGCGCCGGGCTCGGTCAACCCGCGCTTCGAGGGCTGATATACCCGGTTCTTTCGAGGAAGCCGAGAGCTTGCTCGACGCATTCGTCGGCAGTCTCGGCCTCCGTGTCGAGCTGCAGCTCAGGATGTTCTGGAGGCTCGTAGGGAGATCCGATGCCGGTCATGTCCGCGATGCCACCGGCTCTCGCCTTGCGATAGAGACCTTTTGGATCGCGCTCTTCACAGGTGGCAAGCGAAGCCTTGACGTGGATCTCGACGAAGTCGCCACGGACCATGTTCTCGCGCAGCTCTTCGCGATCGACGCGGTACGGCGAGACGAAGGCGCAGAGCACGAGCACGCCGGCATCCGTGAAGAGCTTGGCGACTTCACCGATGCGTCGAATGTTTTCCCGCCGGTCCACGGGCGCGAAGCCCAAGTCGCGGCTCAAGCCATGGCGAAGGTTATCGCCGTCCAGCACATAGGCGACGCAGCCGCGGCCGAGCAGGGCCTTTTCGAGCCGCGTCGCAATGGTGGTCTTGCCTGAGCCGGGCAAACCCGTGAGCCAAAGCGTGGCGCCACGATGGCCGCGTGCACGTTCGCGCTCAGTGCGCGTGACGCCTGCCTGCTGCCAGGTGATGTTGCCCGACTTTGGCCCCTGCATAACAACACCATAGAAGGTAGTGGGCAGCTTGCAACCTCGAAAGTCTAAACAGAGACGCCTGGACCGCGCTCCATGCGTTCCTGTTTAGTGCGACTCAGCGGTTGCTGAAGCGCTGGACCGCAAGGTTGTGCGCCGGCAGGGTTTCCGTGAATTCGTGGTGCCCATCGCCGCGGGCCACAAAGTAGAAGTAGCCGTGGCGGGCGGGATCGAGCACGGCTCGTAGCGCGGAAATCCCGGGGTTGGCGATGGGTCCCGGTGGCAGACCTTCGATGCGGTAGGTGTTGTAAGTGTTGGAGGGATCCGACGTCATGGTGCGCGTGACGCGCTTGCCGTCGAAGCCGAGGCAGCTTGGTAGAGTGGTTGCCACCAGACAGCCGTAGGCGACGGTTGGATCGGCCTGCAGGCGCTTGGGTCGGAAGCTCGGATCGCTCAGGCGATTGAGAAACACGCCGGCGATCACGGGTTGTTCGCTAGCGAGGTGCGCTTCCTTCTCTACGATCGACGCCAGCGTTACCACCTCGCGCACTCCAAAATCGAATTCGCTCTGCAGACGCGTGAGAGCAGCACCTTCACTTTCGAGCAAGCGCTGCATGCGCCGCTGCCCGTTGCTAACCAGTCGCTCCACGAGCTGCGCCGGGGTCATGGTGTCGAGCAATCGGTAGGTGTCCGGGAAGAGGAAACCCTCTGCGCTCGAACCCTGCAAATCGAGCACGTCGAGCAGCGCGCGCTCTTCGGTCGCAGCCAGGAATGCCGCAGGCTCGCACACCCCCCACTCGGCTAGGCGCTCTGCGATGTCCAAGCGATTCCAGCCCTCGGGGATCGTGATGCGCAGCACGGCAGAGCCGTAGCCCTTCGCGATGCGCTGCAGGAGCTCGTGCGGACTCATCGAGTCGGTGACAAGGATTCGGCCGTGGCGCAAACGCGTGCTCGCGCCCAGCACGCGAGCGTAGAGCGCAAAGACGCTTGCTTCCCCGATCAATCTCGCGCGCTGGAGCGCGAACGCCGCGTCCGAGAGCGTCGCATGTTCCGCAATCTCGATGGCCGCGGTCTTGCCGGCGCCACGCCCGTGGGTGTCCGGATACACCACCACCAGCCAGGCGAGACCAGCGACGCCCACGCTGCTGAGCGCTAGAAACAAGAGCAGCACGACGAGCCAGCGGCGAGCTCTCATCGTGTGCGGCGGGGTTTGCGTTGGTCGGTCACGGGATACTCGGAGATGTCGTCCGGTTCGAACTCATCGTCCCAAGCTCGCCGGGTATTTGCGTCCAGGTAGCTCTGCAGGATCAGCGTCGCAGCCGCTTGATCTACGACGCCGCGCTTGGCTTCGCCCTTGACGCCTTGTGCACGCAGCGCGCGCTCGGCGCTGGCAGTCGAGAGCCGCTCGTCCCAGAACACGCAGGGCACGTTGGTCTGCGTTTGCAGGCGCTCGACCAAGAGCTTGGCGCGCCGCGCAGCCTCGCCTTGCCGTCCGTTCATGGCGAGTGGCAAGCCCACCACCACTTCACCGATGCCTTCGGCCGCAATCACCTCGGCGATCTTGCGCGCGGCTTCCGCCACCGTCGTGTGCACGAGCGTGCTGAGCGGCGTTGCCACATGGGTGTCGTCGTCGGCGACGGAAAGTCCGGTGCGCGCGCTGCCGGGATCGATGCCTAACCGTCGCATGCCGCTTGGCATAGCAGAATCGGTGCAGACCTGTCGCCGTTAGCCGCTATACTCGTCGCTGATGCGCATCCTGGCGGGCGATATAGGCGGCACCAAGACCGTCCTTGCGCTTTACGAACGCAGCCCGACCGGCGAGTACGCGACGCTCGCGCGCGGGCTCTACCCTAGCGCCCACTATGCGAGTCTCGAAGCAGTGCTGGGAGACTTTCTCGGCGAACGTGCGGCTGCCTTGGATGCGGCGAGCTTCGCGCTCGCAGGGCCCGTTGCAGATGGGATGTGCACCACTACGAATCTGCCGTGGCTAGTCAGTGCCAACGTGTTGTCTGCAGAGCTGCACACGAAGGTCGAGCTCCTCAACGATTTTCATGCCGTCGCGCTCGGCGTACCGGAGCTTGCGCCCTCGGATCTGCGCGTGCTGCAGGAAGGTCGTGCCGAAAGTGGCCAGCCCTTCGCCGTGATCGGCGCTGGCACTGGCCTCGGCGAAGCCATCGGTGTGCCGACCTCGTCCGGTTTGCAGATCCTGCCGACCGAAGGTGGCCACTGCGATTTCGCTCCTCGCAGCGAGGTGGAGATTCGGCTCTTGCGTTTCCTCCTGCAGCGTCACTCGCGCGTTTCGGTGGAGCGCGTGGTGTCGGGTCTTGGCCTACTTGCGCTCTACGATTTCGTGGTCGCGGACGGTCTCGCGCCGGACGATCCCCAGACCCGCGCTCGCTGCAAGCATGAATCCGCGGGGGCTGTGATCGGTGAGCGGGCGGGCAGCGGTGAAGACCCCGCAGCCGAGCAGGCGCTCTTGCTCTTTGCTTCACTCTACGGCGCCGAAGCTGGCAACTTCGCGCTCAAGGTGCTGCCGAAGGGCGGGCTCTACATCGCTGGCGGCATTGCCGCCAAGCTCGACCCACGTCTCCTGGAAGGGCCTTTCGTAGCGAGTTTCTTGGCCAAAGGTCGCATGTCAAAAATACTCGAGACGATCCGGGTCGCGGTCGTCCACAATCCAGATGTCGGCCTCTTGGGCGCCCGCGCACACGCTGCGTTACACTGAGCCGAGATTCGTTCTCACAACCCGCTGACGAGGACTCTTAGATTTCCATGGCGGAAGACAAACAACTCCGCAAGCTTCGAGAGAAGCTCGAGAAGCATCTCGAGTCCAACCGAAACGAAGAAGCCGTCAAGCTGCTCGCAGAGCTGATGGCGCTGGAGCCGAAGAACGTGCGCTGGCCCCACAAGCGCGGCGATCTGCTGCGCAAGCTCGGCCAGGCCAACGACGCCATCATGTGTTACGAAGTGGCGGTCGGGATCTACGCTGATCAAGGCTTCATCGCGCGAGCCGTGGCGATGGCGAAGACGGTGCTGAACCTCGACCCGTCACGCATCGACATCTTGGAACGCGTGGATCCGGTTGCAGCGCAGCAGCTCCACAAGCAGGCGCGTCCGGGTGTGTTTGGCAGCGCTGACGAAGCGCAGAAGCGCCATCCGATGGTCATCGATGCTGGCTCGCCCAGCTCCACGAAGGCGGTCCGTCATCCGATGGTC
>JADGRG010000704.1 GCA_017881145.1 Sandaracinaceae bacterium
CAGCTCAGGTTCCGGCGCCGCTGGCAGCGGCGGCTCCGGTTCGACCACCGCGCTGAGCTGCGGCAGCACACCCTATCCGTCGCTCGGAGATGCCGTCTGTGATAGCTGCGCGGTGGCGCAGTGCTGCGATTCGTTTCTCACGTGTCAGGCTGATTCTGTCTGCAAGTGCTACTGGCAGTGCACGGATGCGGGAAATACGAAGTGCGATGCGACCTGCGGGCTTCCCGTCACGGTTCCTCCCAAGTATCCTGCCGCGTACGGCGATCACGGGCTCTGTCTCTTCAACAACTGCCAGAGCGAGTGCAACCTCTAGCCCACCCGCCCCAGCGCGCGCTCTAGGTTGCTAGCGCGTCTTGCCGGGACTGCGACGCTGATCGCACTCCGGGCGATCTTGGTTGGTGGCTTCTAGCCTGCCGCGCGGGCTTGGTGCACCACAGCTTCGACCTCGGAGCGGATCTCCTGCAAGCGGCGTTCGCTCTGCGCTTCGAAGCGCAGCACCAGCGCGGGCTGCGTGTTGGACGCGCGCACCAGACCCCAGCCACCGCTGAAGTTGACGCGCGCGCCGTCGATGTCGAGCACGTCGTGGGTGGTGCGATAGTGGTCGAGCACGCGCTGCACGACTCCGAACTTGAGCTCGTCTTCGCAGTCCACGCGTAGCTCGGGCGTGGAGCACGTCTTCGGCACGTCCGCCAAGAGCTCTTCGAGCGTCTCCTTGTTTTCGGAGAGAATCTCGAGCAGTCGCAGCGAGGCGTAGATGGCGTCGTCGAAGCCGTAGTAGCGGTCGGCGAAGAACACGTGGCCGCTCATCTCGCCGGCCAAGAGCGCGTTCTCTTCCTTCATCTTCTTCTTGATCAGCGAGTGGCCGGTCTTCCAGATGATAGGCCGGCCACCGTGCTTGGCCACGTCGTCGTAGAGCGTCTGCGAGCACTTCACCTCGCCCAGAATCGCCGCGCCCGGATGCCGCGCCAGGATCTGTCGCGACAAGAGGATCATCAGGCGGTCACCGAAGACGATGTTGCCCTTGTTGTCGACCACACCGATGCGATCGGCGTCGCCGTCGTAGGCGATGCCCAGCTCCAGGTTGTGCTCGCGAACCCGCGTAACCAACTCCGCGACGTTCTCGGGCAACGACGGATCCGGGTGGTGGTTGGGGAACGCGCCATCCATCTCGCAGTACATTGCCGTCGGTGAGAGGCCGAGCGTGTGCATCACGAGCATCGCTGCCGGGCCGCCCGCGCCGTTGCCGGCATCGATGGCGAAGCGCATGTCGGTGCGCGCGAGCCGAATGTTGCCTTTCATGTAGGCCGCATAGGCAGGCAGCGGATCGAAGGTCTCGAGGCGTCCGCCGCTGGCGAGATCGAAGTCGCGCCGGTCGATGAGCGTGAGTAACTCCCGGATCTCGTAGCGGGCCAGGGTGTGCTTGCCACACATCAGCTTGAAGCCGTTGTCGCCGGGCGGGTTGTGGCTACCGGTGATCTGCACGCCACCGTCGCTGTCCAGGTGGAACACGCTGAAATACATCATCGGCGTGGCCCCGACGCCGATGTCGACCAGCGTGAGGCCAGTCTCGAGCAGGCCGTGCGCGAGTGCCGCGTGCAAGCGCGGAGAGCTGAGCCGGCAGTCCCGGCTGAGCACGATGCGCTGGCTGCCGCGCCTGCGCAGGAACGTGCCGACGGCTCGGCCGAGGTCGCCGATGAGGTCGTCGGTGAGATCGCGATCGGCGACGCCCCGGATATCGTATTCGCGGAAGATCTGTCGGTTCATCTGGCTATCCTCAAGAGCGTCCAGCAATGGCTCATAGCGGCTTACGTCCTCTTGTAGTCAAGTGGGTTGCGCTCGCTCTGAGCCGATTTCTGGAGGGCTCTTCATAAGAAGTGCTTGGCTTTCTTGGCTTTCAGATCCTCGACCACGCGGCGCACGTCCTGCGCGCGGTCGCGAGGCATGATCAAGAGAGCGTCTTCGGTGTCGACCACCACCAGGTCGTGCACGCCGATCAGCGCGATCAACTTGCCGGGCTCGCCGCGGACGTAGCAGCCCTCGCTCTCGACGAGCGACACTTCCGCGCGCACGGCGTTCTTCTGCGCGTCCTTGGGTGCAAGCTCGTAGGCCGTCGTCCAGCTCCCGATGTCGTACCAGCCGAACGAGCCCGGCACGACGCGCAGGTCGCCGGCCTTTTCCATGATGCCGTGGTCGATCGAGATCGATGTGAGGCCCGCATAGCTGGCGCGCACAAACTCGAGATCCGGCCCGGTCTTGAGGCGCTTTCGGCATTCGTTTGCAAAAGCGTAGATGTCCGGCAGCTGTCGCTCGAACTCGCCGAGCACGACGTCCGCGCGGAAGAAGAACATGCCGCTGTTCCACAGGAAGTTCCCGTCTGCGAGGAACCGCTGCGCGCGCGGCAGATCGGGCTTCTCGAAGAAGTGCTGCACGCGCCGCACGCCAGCGCCGAGAGGCTCTCCGACCTCGATGTAGCCGTAGCCGGTCTCCGGACGCGTCGGCGTGACTCCGATGGTCACCATGCCGCCATCGCGTGCGGCCTCGATGGCTTGCTGCAGCACCTTGCGGTAGGCGGGTTCATCGCCGATGTGGGGATCCGCCGGCAGCACGGCCATCACGGCCTTTGCCGATCGCGCGCTAACGTGAGCCGCGGCCCACGCAACGCAGGGTGCCGTGTTGCGGCCTTGCGGCTCGGCCAGAACGTTGTCTGGCGGCAGGTCCGGAAGCTGCTCACGCGTGGCTTGCGCGTGCTGCTCCGACGTCACCACGATCACCCGGTTGCTCGGCACGACGCCCGCGAGGCGACGAACGGTCTGTTGCAGGAGCGACTCGTTGCCTCCCGCCAGCGCGAGGAACTGTTTGGGCCAAGCGCTGCGTGAGAGCGGCCAAAACCGCGTCCCTGAGCCACCGGCCATGATGACCGCAAAAACTTCGTCCATGTTCGCTGCTCTCCCGCTCACTTCGTGACCACCGGGCCTGCGCCTCCTGTCAACCGAGGGCGCGCCACACAGCCTCTTTGGACCGACCCACGCGCCCAGGCCGCCGGCAGTTTCACACATTTCGGAGCGACCGGTCGACCCATACTTTGCCCATCAAAAGACCGCGCGCATCTCCGCCGATCCGATCACGGCCAGGGTGTTCGGGACGGGCGCGCTGCCGTAGTGGAAGTGATCGAAGAAGGTCTTGAACACATCTCCCTTCAGCGTCAGGTCGAAGCCAGAGAGAAAGCCGAGGATCTCGCCTCGATCGTCGGTCGGGGCGGACCAGAGCAGCTGCACGCCTGCCAGCACGCTCCGCATCGGCGAGAGCTCGCGGTCACCTGTGAAATA
>JADGRG010000064.1 GCA_017881145.1 Sandaracinaceae bacterium
AGGTTGTTCAAGATGTAACCGCACAAGTACATCACGCCGAAGGTGCCGATCAGCGAGAGCGGCACGGCCACGCCCGGGATGATGGTCGCGCGCAGATTGCGCAGAAACACGTAGATCACCGCGACCACCAGCACGATGGTCAGGAGCATGGTGAACTGCACGTCGTCGATCGACGCGCGCACGGTCTCGGTGCGGTCGCTCAACACCGAGACGTGAATGGATTGCGGAAGCGCAGCGCCCAAGCGCGGCAGCAGCTCTTTGACACGGTCGGCCGTCTGGATCACGTTCGCGCCGGGCTGGCGCTGCACGTTGAGGATGATCGCGCGAGTAGCTCCGGCCCAACCGGCCAGTTGGGAGTTCTCCACGTCGTCCTGCACGTCGGCCACGTCGGCCAGACGAATCGCAGCTCCGTTCTTGTACGCCAGGATGAGCGGGTTGAACGACGCTGCCTTGTAGAGCTGGTCATTGACGGCCAGCGTGTAGTCTTGGCGCGGCCCGTCGAGGTTGCCCTTAGGTTGATTGACGTTTGCAGCCACCAGCACCTGCCGCACGTCCTCCAGGCCGAGCCCAGCACCAGCCAAGGTGATCGGGTCCACGCGCACGCGCACCGCGGGCTTCTGTCCGCCGTTGATGGTCACCAGGCCCACGCCCGCGATCTGCGAGATCTTCTGGGCGAGGATCGAATCGGCGTAGTCGTCGACCTGATTGAGTGGCAGCGTGTCGGAGCTGACCGCCAAGGTCAGGATGGGCGCGTCGGCCGGATTGCTCTTCGAGTACACCGGTGGCGCCGGCAAGGTGCGCGGCAATAGATTGGACGCCGCGTTGATCGCCGCCTGCACGTCCTGCTCGGCCGCGTCGATGCTGCGGTCGAGGTTGAACTGCAACGTGATCTGCGAAGATCCGAAGCTCGACACCGAAGTCATCTGCGAGAGCGACGGCATCTGCCCGAACTGTCGTTCGAGCGGCGTGGTCACGGCCGATGCCATGGTTTCGGCGCTGGCGCCCGGCAGCATGGTGGCGACGACGATGGTCGGGTAGTCGACCTGCGGCAGCGCCGCCACTGGCAACTGGCGATAGCCCGCGATGCCAGCCAGCAGAAAGCCGATGGTGAGCAGCGTCGTCGCCACCGGCCGCCGGATGAAGGGCTCAGAGATGCTCACTGCCGTGCCTTGGCGTCTGGTCCGTGCGGGTCGTGTGCCGCATGCGCAGCCGCGCCGGGCAGCTGCACATGCGCACCGGGCTTGAGCTGATTCTGACCGTCGACCACGACTTGCTCGCCAGCCTGCAGGCCGCTGCGCAAGATAGTGAGCTCGCCTTGTATCAGCTCGACCTCGATCGGGCGCGCTTCGACTGTGTTGTCCGGCTTCACGACGTAAGCGAACACGCCTCTGGGACCGCGCTGCACGACGGTGTTGGGCACCACCAGCGCTGCCTTGCGCGTCTCGACGTGCAGCCTCGCCTTCACGAACAAGTTGGGCCACAAGACGTGCTTGGGGTTCGGAAAGACGGCCTTGAGCCGGATCGTCGCAGTTGCCTGATTGATCTGGTTGTCGATGAGCTCCAGCTGGCCGGTGCCGAGCCTGGTCTCTCCGTCGCGCGCGTACACCTCGACGCTCAGTGGCCCGGCCTGCAAGTGCTCGGCGACCGCGGGTAAGTCGTCCTCGGGCAGCGTGAACATCACGGCAATCGGATCGAGCTGCGTGATCACGACGATGCCCGTGGTGTCGGCCGCATGCACGAAGTTCCCGGGGTCGACCAGGCGCACGCCGGTGAAGCCGTCGATGGGCGAAGTGATACGCGCGTAGTCGAGGCTGAGCTTGGCGCTCTCGATCTGCGCCTGGTCGACGAGCACCGAGCCTTGGTACTGACCGACCGTCGCGCGCTGATCATCGACCTGCTGATCGGCGACTAACTTCTGCGAACGCAAGCTCGTGTAGCGATCGAGGTTGTGCTGGTTGCCCTCCAAGGTCGCGGTGTCACGGGCAAGTGCGCCCTGCGCTTGGTGCAGCTGGATCTGAAATGGTCGCGGGTCGATCTGCGCCAGCACCTCGCCGCGATGCACCTCTTGTCCCTCGCGAAACAGCACCTTGTCGAGCCGGCCATCGACCTGCGGTCGCACCGCCACGGTCTTGTAGGCGACCACGTTACCCAGACCATCCAGCACGATCGGCACATCCTCGAGTTGCACCGGCTGCGCGACCACCGGCACCGCGCGCGGTCCGTGCGGCTCGTGATCCTGGCTGCCTGCATTCTTGTCCGCGCTCGCTCTCTGATGGGTGAGCAGGAATACGCCCGCACCGGCCACCACCAGCCCGACGCTCCAACCGATGAACCGCTGCCGACTACGCTTCTCCAAGACGCCCTCGATTCGTGACCCGCAAGTCTGCGGTCCGTTCAGAGCAACAACCGGGCCATCACCGTTGAGGCCCGTGCATGGCTTCTCCGCCCCGGCAGCGTCTGAAATCCGAACACCTGTCACGATCCCAGACACCGTCCGCCCGGCCCACCCTCTGCAGACACGAAGTGGCGATCGGAACGGCGCTTGCTTGTGTCCCGATGAGATGGATACAAAGTACGGTATCCGGCACCGATTCGCCACGCTCGTGCTCTTGGGCATCGTCACCTCGGCGCTGTCGCTGGTGGCGCTCGTGCGGATCCTGTCGATCACCACGGCGCAGCGTGTGGAGCATGCGCACGTTGCGGTGCGCGAAGAGCTCGCTCGCCTAGGCAGCACGTCGGAGAGCGCACAGGCCGCGCTTTCGGCGCAGCCCGCCATGGCGATGATCGGCATGCGCGGTGGCTATCTCACCGAAGGTGACAGGCTGGCTGCTCTGCCGAACTCCGTGCGTGCCGCGCTCAGCGACGCCCGCATCCACGCAGGCCCGGGTCGGACGGTGATTCGCGAACACAGCGAAGGCTCGACAACGCTCGTGCTCGGCTTGCGATCGCTCGGCTCAGGCCGCAGCGCATGGGCGGGTTTTTGGGTGCAACCGCCCACTTACTTGAGAACCTGGCAGATCATCGTCGCCCTCTTGACCATTGCCACCGCGGCCTTTGTCGCCACGACCATCTACGGTGTCTTGACGTTCAAGAGCAGCACCGCCGCCATCCACGCCAGCCTGCTTGCGCTCGCGACGGACCTGCGCGCACCCATCCCGCGCCCGCGCATCCGCGAGATCGGCGAGATCGCCGACGGCATCCGGCGCCTGGCCGAGGACCTCGCGCGCTCGCGCGAGGTGGAAGGCCGGCTCGGGCACGAGCTCGCGCAGAAGGAGCGCCTGGCAGCGCTCGGACGCGTCGTAGCGGGCGTGGCCCACGAGGTACGCAACCCGCTGGCGTCCATCAAGCTGCAACTCGACCTGACCGCCGTCAACATGCGGCTGCCCGCAGCTGCACAACGCGCGATCAGCAGCGCCTCCGCGGAGATCTCGCGGCTTGACCGGCTCGTGGCCGACCTGCTGGTCGTCGCGGGCCGTCAACCCGGAACGTTCCGCACGGTGCCGCTGGGTGAGCTGGTGCGCGCGCGTGTCGAGGCACTCGCGCCCTGGTCGAGCGCGCGCGAGGTCCAGATCTGCGTGCGAGGCGACGCCACCGCGATGCTCGATCCCGAGTCGATGGCCCGCGCGCTCGACAATCTGTTGCGAAACTCCGTCGAGGCCTCGCCGCCCGGCAAGAACGTCGAGGTGCGCGTACTCGAACGGAGCGAGCAAGTACGCGTGTATGTCGAAGATCACGGTGTCGGCGTGAGCGCTGAGCGTGCACACGAGCTCTTCGAGCCCTTCTTCACAACCAAGCCGGATGGCACTGGCCTCGGGCTAGCCATCTCGCGGGCGATCGCCCGCGCGCACGGCGGCGAGGTCACGTATTCGCGTCACGATGAAATCACGCGTTTCGAGCTTTGCCTCGCGCGCCGCGCCGTGCACCCACTGCAGGAACGCAGCTCATGAGGCACGTGCTCATCGTCGAGGACGAGGTCGGCTTGCGTCACGGTCTGGCCGATGCCGTGCGCACCCTCGGTCATGCCGCCGTGGAGGCGGCCGGCGTGACGGAGGCCAGAGCCGCGCTCGAAGCCCAGAGCGTCGACTGCGTGTTGCTCGATATTCGCTTGCGCGACGGAGACGGCTTGGATTTTCTGCGCGAGCTGCGTGCCGGTCCGCACCGGGACGTGCCGGTGATCCTGGCCACCGCGTACGGCGACAGCGAACGCACCATCGGCGCCATGCGCGACGGCGCCTTCGATTACCTGACCAAACCATTCGACTTGCCCGTGCTGCTCGAAACCGTGGAACGGGCTGTCCGGCAGCGTGCATTCGTGCAAGAGCTGGTGCCGCCGACAGCAGCAACGCCTGCGCGCGGCGGACTGGTCGGCACCAGCGCCGCCATGCTTGCCATCTGGAAGCTCATCGGCCGCGCGGCCGCATCGGATGCGCCGGTCTTGATCACCGGCGAGACCGGCACAGGCAAGGAGCTGATCGCACGCGCCATCCACGACTACTCCGCACGCAGCGGTCAACCGTTCGTCGCGGTCAACCTGGCGGCGCTGCCAGCCACGTTGCTGGAGAGCGAGCTCTTCGGCCACGAAAAAGGCGCGTTCACGGGCGCCGGCACACGCCGCTCCGGCCGGGTCGAGCTC
>JADGRG010000705.1 GCA_017881145.1 Sandaracinaceae bacterium
AATGCGTGACGAGCACGGTGTGGACGTCCTTGAGGCGCAAACCAGCCTGCTTCAGCCGTTCGCCGACAGCCGCCCAATTCTCTTCACCCGGCAGACCGGGGTCGACGACCGCGGCTCCCTGAGCGTCGAGCAGCGCGTACATGTTCACGTGGCCGAGACCCGGCATGCTGATCGGCAACTGCATCCTCAGAATGCCGCGCCCAACTTCGACCACTTCGGGACTTGCGTCTTCTTGTTCTTGCCTGAGTGCCATTGGGCCGAGCTTGGCAGAGGTGGCGCCCCAACGCACGCGGGCATTGAGCCAGCCCAACGACCCCACGTGGCGCCTTGCACAAGGCGCTCGCCAATGCTTGAAGACGCGCCACGGGCAGGCTCAGGACCTGGCCAGAAGGAATGACTCATGGACGGCGGTAGCGAGGAAAAGAAGGTCGGCTGGCACCAAGTCACCATCGAAAGTGGCGAGTGGGCGGGCTGGCAACTATACGACGCCGATCCCTTCGAAGAACTCGCTGGTCCCTTCTATCATCGGGCGGATCGAGAAGGCCGCCCGCAATGCGCGTTCCGCGCAGAGGCCAAGCACATGAATGGCGGAGGCTTCATGCATGGCGGCGCCATCATGACGTTCGCAGACTATTGCCTGTTCGTGATCGCGCGCGATGCCATTCAGAACACCCGTTGCGTCACCGCCACCTTCAACGGCGAGTTCGTGGGTGCGGTGCCCAAGGGTGCCTGGTCGAGGGTCGCGGCGAGGTGGTGAAAGCCGGGCGCAGCATGGTCTTCGTACGCGGCCTGATCACGAGCGACGGAGAAACGGTGATGAGCTTCTCGGCCGTAATCAAGAAGATGGGTCCCCGCACCCAGAGCACGGAGTCGTAGACAGCATCAAGGACTCGTTGCATCCGCCGCAGACTGAGAACGAGCCCGAGCAATGAGCCTCGCACACAGGTCGGGGATTCTTCTGAGGACCTCAGCCTGACATGCCGTATGCTCCGGGCATGCGCGTTGCGTTTGGAAGTCTGGGATGGAGTGTGGTGCTGCTCTCTGCGTGTGCCGCTGCGCCGGCGCAGCCCACGACGCCGAGGCGTACCGAGCTGGTGATCGACGAGGCCAGCGTCGTGCGCGCAGAGCGCCGCGAGGCGCCGATCGAAGACCAGCGGCTCGTGCCGCCTCTGCTGCAGGCGCCCGAAATGAGTTCGGCAGACTTTCAGGCCGGCTACGCGATGGCCTGGGAGCTGTTGGCGCTGCCGGGGCCGACGCCTCCGTCGCCGACCACCGACGCGGCGGGCTATCGCGCGTGGCTCGGGAGTATCTTCGAGCCTTGGCTGAAGGTCCGCGAGCAGCAGCTCGGCAGAGCGCTGTGGTCGTTGCAGCGGGTGTCGGCCGGTGCGCCAGGCGAAGCGATTCCCGCGCTTGGACTCTCGGGCTTGGTGGTCGAGCGCTTTCGAGCGCATATGACCTCGGTTCCACCGCCGCCCGAGGTGCGCAGCGACGAGAAGCTCACGCGCATCTATCAAAACGGGCTCAACACCTTGGTGACGCCGTTTCTGCGTGACGCGCGTTCGGCGTATCAGCGCTGCGCGGAGCTGGCAGGTGCAGGGGGTGAGCTGAGCTTTGGACCGTGGCTTGCGCGCTGCCAGGAGCGGCAGGCCGCCATCGACACCGAGCTAAGCGTGATCAACGCGTTGGCTGACAAGGTTGCGGCGGAGCGCGAGGCCGACCGCCTTGCGCTTGAGGGGCCGAAGCCGCCCGGACCCGCGCTGTGCTGGGCACCGCACATCGGACGCCAGGGACCTCCGCCCGTCGATCCCGCACGGCCTGCTGCCGTGGCCGTCGTGGATTCGAGCGCGAACGCGGCAGCGCCTTCGTCCCCGGATGCCAAACGCTGCGCGCTGAGCCTCTCGCCCAACGCATCATCGCTGCCCAGTGCAGCGACACCGAGCCCTCGGGACTTGCGCTACGGCCTGCGCGATGCGGAGAGCGGCGTGCGGGTCTCATTCGACCTCGCAGAAAACCCGACCATGGACGCCAGTCCCCTGTCGAACACCGAGCTTCAGAGCCAGCTCGCCCACTGCTTCGCGAAGCAAGTGCAGAAGAGCCAGGCCATCACCGTCGCGCTGCACGCCGCACTCTCAGTGGACGCACTGGGCCACGTGACTCAGGTCGAGCTGACGCCGGAGCCGTCGGATGCCGCCACACCCCCGAGCAAGTCGCTGACCCGCTGCCTCAGCCAAGCGCTCCAGCACGTAGCCTTCGATTGCAGCCCTTCAGCGCAACCCACGCAAGCACACGCAAGCTACTGCTTGCGACGGGATTGAAAGTGAAAGCAGCTCGCTCGCCAAAAGCGTGAAGGCCTTCAGCGCTCGCTGAACTGCCCGGCACGCGCCAGCGTCGCCACGATCTGCTCGACGGCTTCGTGCATGCGGATGCTGTCGAGCTTGACGGTCAATGCAGGCGTGGTTGGCGGCTCGAAGCCGCTGAAGTCGGCATCTGGGCGGCGCTCTTTGCAGACGGCGAGGCTCGTGTCGACGAAGACCTCGACGAAGCGCTCCTGGCCGACGCGGGATTGTACTTGTGCGCGCTCGGCGCGGCGCTTGCTCTCGAACGCGCAGATCGTGATGAGGCCGGCGTTGGTGCAGGCGCGCGCGGCCGAAGCGATGCCTTCGAGGCTCTCGCCCACGGGATCGGCGACGTGCGCGGTGTGGCCTAGGTCGAAGAGCCGACGTTCGAGCGCGTATGCCAGCGACCAGCGACCCGAGCCCGGCTGACCGGTGAGCCAAACCGTGGCGCCGCTTTGGCCCAAGCGCTCGCGACGTTCGCGGGGGCTGACCTCCGTCTTGGCCGCGAGCCCCGAGCCTGCGCGCACCTCTTTGAGCGCCTGCTCCAGGTCCTGGTTGCCCATGCCGCTGCGGATCATGCCCGCACCGACCGTCACGTTGCTCAACGAGTCGATGAGGATGAACGCGCCGGTCTCGCGGTTGCTGCCGTAAGCGTCAAAGTAGAGCGCGCGACGGCAGGTCACCTGCACGCGCCCGATGTCGTTGAGACCGAGCTGCGTGCTGGGTTCGTGCACGAGCGTCTCGAGGTTCAAGCGCGACTCGATGCAATCGACCTGCGCGCGCACCATCTGCGTCGTGTGCTTGAGGATGTAACTCTTGTCCGGATCGAGGGGCCGTTCGTGCATCCACACGAGATCGGCCTCGAAGTTTCGCGAGACACGCGGCCGACTGTCGGGATGCACCAGCATGTCACCGCGGCTGACGTCGACCTCGTCTTGCAAGCGCAGCGTGACGCTCATCGGCGCAAAG
>JADGRG010000008.1 GCA_017881145.1 Sandaracinaceae bacterium
AGCTCACGCACGAAGGGCGGATCGAGGAAGATGTCTTCGTCGAAGAGTATGAAGGTGAGCTCGTCGAGACCGAGCTCCTTGGCGTGCGCCTTCATCGTGTCGTAGACGACTTGCGGCGTCGCGACCTGGATCTTCTTGTGATGGAAGAAGGCCGAGGTGTTGCAGAAGTCGCAGGCGGAGGGACAACCGAGCGAGACCAAGATCGCAGGCATCGGGATCTCGACTGTGCTCTTCCCGGAAGGATGCACCGTCGAGGGCGGCAGGTGGGTCTGCGTGATCGGGCGGTCGACCGGATAGTCCTGCAGCACCTCGCGCATGAAGCGCACGCCTTCGCCGCGACAGACGTGGTTGGCGTTGGCGAGGAGGTACTCGCCCAGGCGCTCCGGGTCGTTCGGCACGCCCTCGTAGAGCGGTCCGACGCCGTAGCCACCGAGCACGATCTCCGTCGCGGGAGAGAGCTCGCGGACGGCTCTGACCATCCTGGCGATGCGCGCGGTGTGGATGCTCTTGATCTGGAACGCGATGACGTCGTAGTTCTTCTTCACTTCCTTGATGAAGTCGTCCCAACGCGGAAACTCCAGCACCGTGCAGGGGTTGCGAACGTTCTCCGCGATCAGGTAGAGCGCCCAGGTCGGCAGGTGCGAGCTCCGCTCGAACATCTTGTGGCCGCGCGCCAGACGCGCACCGAGCAAATCCATGGGCGCTTGCCCCCACTTCAGCTCGTAGGGGCCGTAGGCGTTGGTGAGCAGCACTCGCTTGCGACGGGCATCCGCTGCATCGCTCGGCGCGCGTTCCATGATCGGCTGCCCTGCGTCCATACGGCTTCCTCCGCCGGCATCAAGATACGATGCCGTATGTGGATGAGCGTGCGCTTACGCGGCGAATTCGCAGTTGCGCTGGATCAATCGTGACTCAGAGGTTTCGGGCGGCACGGGAGTTCGCGCGGGAGTTAGCCATGGCGATCAAGGCGATACGGAGCCGGACGCAGCGAGCGCCGCGTGCAGGAACTCCCGGATCTTGGCGATGATCGGTTCCGGGGTGTCGTCCTGCAGGTCTCGCCCTTACCCTCGTCGACGTAGTGCATGCGGTGACCGCTCACGGTCGCGAAGTGGGATGTGAAATCGTACGAGTCGTAGGACATCGTTTGCCTCCGCTGAGCTTTGGGGACCCACACGTTGAACGCCCAGGTTAGGGGGGCCAATTGATCAAGCGCAACTCACCGTTTCGGACGTTGGGGCAACTTGCAGCCGCTCCACCGGGTTTTTTCCCCCGCTCTTGGCGCAAACATGATGACCGACACCGTCCCACCCGACGGGGCCTTCCTCCGAAGCCCTGTGCTCTCACGCCCGCCCCACGAGACGTTGCTCTCCGCCCTGGAGGCCGGTGCGACCCTGGGGCTGCCCTTCGTCACGCTCCACGGCCACAAGGACTCGCGAGTCCTGGACTTCAGGGCTGCGCTCGACGGTGCGCACCGCTATGCAGCCCTGCTCGGACGTCACGGGGTGAAGCGCGGTGACCGCGTCCTGCTGCTCCTGCCCACCAGCACCACCTTCATTGAGGCGTTGCTCGGGGCCATGCTGGCCGGCGCAGCCCCCGTGCCGCTGGCGCAGAACATGACCTTCGGCGGAGCCGCCCGCTACCTGCTGAACATGCGCAGCATCGCCGAGGACTGCGGTGCCCGGGTGATCATCACCGACCAGCGCATGCGGGATGCCATCGCCGGATCGGAAGCCCTGCAGGGCCTGCTCGACGCCGTGCTCACCGACGCGGACCTGGAAGGCCAGGGCCCGATCGTCCCGCGGGGCATCTCCATCGGCGGCAGCGACACCGCATTCATCCAGTACACCTCGGGCACCACCGGTCGACCCAAGGGCGCTGTGATCTCGCACCGCGCGCTGGTCAGCAACGCCTTCGCGATCGCCAAGGGCCTCGATGTCGGGCCGAACACCGTGGGCGTCAGCTGGCTGCCGCTCTTCCACGATATGGGCCTGATCGGCGTGGTGTTGACCGCTGTCTGCCACGCCTACCCCATCCACCTGATGGCTCCCGAAACCTTCGTGATGCACCCGCGTCGCTGGCTGGAGCTGATCTCAGAGCACAAGGGCACGCTCACGGCTGCGCCCAACTTCGCCTATGACTTCTGCGTCGCCCGCTCGCGCGACGACTGGGACGGCTTCGATCTATCGAGTCTGCGCATCGCGCTGAACGGCGCCGAGCCCGTGCACCAGACGACCATCGATCGCTTCGTCGGCCGTTTCGCCAAGCACGGCATGCGCAGCGACGCACTCATGCCCGTCTACGGCATGGCCGAATGCACGCTCGCGGTCGCGTTCCCGAACCTGGAGCAGAAGCTGCAAACCCTGCCCATCGATCGCGCCTTGCTCGAGGAGCGCGGTGAAGTCGTGCCGAGCGATGCCGCACAGGCAAAGACGGCGGTTTCGGTCGGTGCACCGGTCGCCGGCATGTCCTTCGGCATCTACGACGAAGAGGGAGCGCTTTTGCCCGAGCGGCGCGTGGGCGAGATCCGCGTGGCAGGTCCATCCCTGATGGACGGCTACTTCCGCAACGAAGACGCGACCCGCGAGGTGTTGGTCGACGGAGTGCTGCGCACCGGAGATCTCGGCTTCATCGATCGGGGCCGGCTCTTCGTGACGGGCCGCGCCAAGGAGCTGATCATCAAAGCCGGCCGCAACATCCATCCTTACGACGTGGAGCGCACCGCTGCGGGCGTCTCGGGACTGCGCACTGGCAGCGTTGCGGCATTCGCACGACCGAACGAGGAAACCGGCACCGACGACTTGGTGGTGATGGCCGAGACCACCGAGCTCGACCCGGAGAGCGCAGTGCGCATCGAGCGCGAAGTGCGCGGCGAAGTGCTGGCCGTGCTGGGCGTGAAGGTGGACGCAGTCCAGCTCTGCCGCATCGGCGGATTGCCGCGCACCAGCAGCGGCAAGATCAAGCGCCGCAACTGCGTGTCGCTACTGCAAGGAGGCGCACGCTGATGCGCGCGCTCGTGATCGGCGCCACGGGGTTCATCGGCCTGAACTTGGTCGATGCGCTGCTGGCCGAAGGCATCGAGGTGCGCGCCACGCGCAGACCGAGCTCACCGACTATCTTCCTGCGCAAGCGCAAGGTCGAAATGTGCGATGCATCGCTGGAGGATGTCGAGCAGCTCAAGCGCGCGATGGAAGGCTGCGACGTAGTGTATCTGGCGGGTGGCTACTACCCGCGCTACTCGCTCGACCTGAAAGCTGCGACCGCCGAAGGCGTCAGTGGCGTGCGCAACGCCTGCCAAGCCGCGCGCGCGGTGGGCGTGCTGCGTTTCATCTACACCTCGAGCATCGCGACCTTGGAACGCACCACCGATCGCTTGGCGACCGAGCAAGACATTCCAGAGACACAACCGACTGGGAGCGTCTACCGCGCGGTCAAGTGGTCCATGGAGCGCGAGCTCGACTCGCACGCAGCGCGCGGGCTTCCAGCGGTCACGCTGCTGCCGGGCGGATGCATCGGGCCCTGGGATCTGCGGCTTGGAACCGGCGGCGTGCTGGTGCAGACCGTGCGGGGCATGCTGCCCTTCTGGGTCGAGGGCACCGTCGCGCTGGTGGATGTAACCGACGTCGCACGCGCTCACGTGCGCGCTCTGCATGCCAAGGGTTCGCGCTTCTGCCTGGCGCCCCATGCGGCGGACTTTGGTGAGCTCTTGCAATTGATGGTCGAACGCTATGGTGGCAAGGTGCCCGAGCGAGTCGACGCCGAGGTCGCCAAGCGCCTGGCCGACGAAGCCGAGTGGGAAGCCGCTCCGCGCAAGGGCCGCGTGGCATTTCCACGCGAGCTGGTGGACATGATCCTCACGGGACAGCCCGTGTCGTGTGCGCTCGCCGAACAGGAGCTTGCTCTACGCTTCACACCCCTGCCTGAAGCGCTCGATCGTGCGCACACGTTTTTCACTCGATTCCATTATCTGAGTGCTCCCACAGACAAAGAAGGACAGAGGCATGCTCAACCTGGAAGATAGACGCTCTCGAATGATCGCGGTGATGGCCGACATTCTCGAGATCGAGCCACGCGAGATCCGTGGAGAGCAACGCTTGCGCGAGGATCTAGGAATGGACTCCCTCGGCAGCCTGGAGCTACTCTCGACGATCAGCGAAGAGCTGCGCATCGATCTCGAGATGGAAAACGCCATGGAGATCCAAACCGTCGATGACGCCTGTGCCTTCGTCGAGAAGCATTACACCGAGCAACACGGTGCGACCGGTGCACAAGCCTGAATCCAACACACTGGCCTGGGCGCTCGCAGCGCCGGAGGCACTGGGACGCGGGCTTGCTGACCCGGCCGGCAGCGCGAGCGAAGCCGATACGCTCGCGCTCCTGCTAGCGGCGGTTCGCAAGCTCGCCAAGAGCCTCGATCCGCAGGCCATCGACCGCGATTCGCACATTCCGCGCAGCGTGCTCAAGGCCGTGGGCGAGGCGGGCCTCTTCGCGCTGACCATCCCGGAAGACAACGGAGGACTTGGCCTCTCGCTCAAGGCTGCCTGCCGAGTGGTCGACGAGCTAGCGCGCACCGAGCGTTCGGTCGCGATCATGATCGGGCTGCACGCAGGCCTCGGCACGCGCGGCATGACCACGCTCGGAAGCCCTGCGCTGCAGGCAAAGTGGTTGCCGCTGCTGGCCTCCGGCGAGTGCATCGCGTCGTTCTGCGCAACCGAGACCGGCGCGGGTTCGGATCTGATGGCTGTGTCCACCACCGGCCGACGCGTCGCGGATGGGCTCTTGGTCAGCGGTGAGAAGAGCTACGTGACCAACGGCGGCTTCGCTGGCTTCTACACGATGCTGGTGCGCACACCGCACCTCGGCAAACACTCGCAGTCGCTTTTGTGCATCCCGGCCGGCTCACAGGGCCTGGTCGTCGGCGCCGAGGAAGACAAGCTCGGCATCCGCGGGTCGTCCACGGTGACTTTGCACTTGGAAGACGTGCACGTGCCAGACGAGCACGTGCTGGGCGAGCCCGGCAAAGGCGCTGA
>JADGRG010000065.1 GCA_017881145.1 Sandaracinaceae bacterium
CCCAGCGCCAAGCTACCCGCTGTTCGAGCATCTGGCACAGCTCGAAAGCGTGACCACCGTGCGTTATCCCTTGCACTACGACGGCCGCTGGCACGTACCCACGGAGCCATTGCGCAACGCAGTCACAGCACGCACGCGGGCCGTCCTTGCAGTCCATCCCAACAATCCCACCCGCTCCTATCTCAAACGCGACGAGCTAGACGCGCTGGCTGCCCTCGGCCTGCCCATCGTCAGCGATGAGGTGTTTGCGCCCTACCCGCTTTCGCAGGATCCGCGGCGCGTGTCGAGCGCACTTCATGCCACCGATTGCCTGGTCTTCACGCTACACGGCCTGTCCAAGCTGGCGGGCCTGCCTCAACTCAAACTCTCGTGGATCTGCATCGGCGGCCCCAGTGCCTTGGTCGACGAGGCCCGTGCGCGCCTTGAGCTGATTGCCGACAGCTTCCTGTCAGTCTCGACGCCCGTACAACTTGCACTGCCTAGCATTCTACGCTCACGCACCAGCATCACGGACGCGATCCGCGCGCGCCTCTCGCGCAACGCCGCAACGCTCTTCGCCCTCACGACCGGCACCGCCGCAAGCGCGCTGCACATCGAAGGCGGCTGGTACGCGGTCGTTCGACTGCCCAACGTGCTCGACGATCAAGCCTGGGCTCTGGACTTCCTGAATGTCGTGCAGGTCATGGTTCAGCCTGGCTACTTTTACGATTTCGACGCCGGACCTTACATCGTGCTGAGCTTACTGACGCCCGAACCCGACTTCCACACTGGCCTCACACGCCTCCGTGGGCGGATCGAAGCCGTGCTCGCGGGCCACGCCGCGCCCTTGCAACGCGAATCAACGCGGTAGGCGGGACGAACGATAACGACGCGAGGCGACCGAGCCGGGTGCCGCGCCGAGAATCGGACTGCGCGAGAACACGTCGAGCGCGTGACCGTCGTTTTCGCCTCGAACGAGACGGCACGCACCGGCATAGGCGATCATCGCGGCGTTGTCGGTGCAGGCCTGTGGTGGAGGTACGTGCAGCGCGATGCCTCGTTCACGACAGCGCTGCTGTGCGCGTGCACGCAGTCCGCGATTGGCCGCCACGCCGCCCGTGATGATGAGCCGGCCAACACCCCGCGCCTCACACGCGGCCAGAGCTTTGTCGACGAGCGTCTCGACCACGACCTCTTGGAACGATGCACACAGATCCGCCAGCGCCTGTTCATCCTGCGGCTTCCCATGCTTGGCCACGTGCTGCGCGACCGCGGTCTTGAGACCCGAAAAGCTGAACTCGAGACTGTCCTTGCGGCGCAACGGACGTGGCAACACCACACTGCCAGGCTTGCCGAGGGCAGCCAGGCGATCGATGCGCGGGCCTCCCGGATAGCCGAGGCCGAGCAGCTTGGCGGCTTTGTCGAAGGCCTCACCAGCGGCATCGTCGCGAGTTTGGCCGAGTTGCTCAACGTCGGACGCGCTGCGCACTTCATAAAGCGCGGTGTGACCGCCGCTGGCCAACAGCGCAATGAAAGGCAGCTCGGGCTGCGTATGCGTCTCACCCGGGCGGTGCAAGAACCCGCTGAGCAGATGACCGATGAGGTGATTGACGCCGACCAGCGGCAGGTTGCAGGCCATGGCCATGGCCTTCGCGGTCTGGACGCCGACGAGCAACGCTCCAACCAAACCGGGACCGTTCGTCACGGCGATGGCGTCTACGGCGCTGAGCGGCAAGCCGCCCACCTGCAACGCCTCTGCGATCACCGGAGCGATGTTCTGCAGATGCGCGCGCGACGCCAGTTCGGGCACGACGCCTCCAAAGGGCGCGTGCAAGGCGACCTGACTCGACACCACGTCCGAAAGTACGAGTCCGTCGTCGCGCACCAGCGCCGCGGCGGTCTCGTCACACGACGATTCGATCCCAAGCACGATCACTGCTTGTGACGCTCCAAGGTGAATACGCCGAACAGTGCCGGCACGAGCTCGGTTGCTTGGTCGTCGTCGAGCACGTTCGGCGCAATCACGCGCACCTCGACGCGACCGTTTTCCATAAGAGAAAGGAAGATCATGGCGTAGCGCTGCAGCACGCGCGTTCCCACCGTGCTGCGAAAGCGGGCGCCGAAGATGTAGTTGCGCAGCCGCCCTCCGCCCGGAAAGTCGTAGAGGCTCAATGGGTCATGGGTGAGGCGCGGGATCGATTCGAGCGGTGTGTAGTCGAAGTCTCCCTGACGGCGCTGCGACAGAGGACAGGTGCTCTGATCGGGCGGGCACTGAAACGTATGGATGGTCCCGGTCGGCTGGACCGTCCCAAGACCATGAACCCCGGCGTCGCTGTGCGGCGTCGCCTGCACCGGATCGAAGGTCAACTCCATCGTCGTGCGCGACGCGAAGCCTTCGCGAATGAAGGAAGGCGCTGCCTCCGCGCCGTCGCTGCCGATGACCTGTCCTGTGTAAAGCTCAGAAGACGTCGTACGGAATGCGTCGATGCCATCGCAGGCCACGAGGCAACATGCGAAGGTCCACACGCTCAAGAGCCGCAACGTCGACATGCCGCGACCTTAGCACCGAACCTGCCATCAAACGACTGCGCTCAAGCCGCGCCGACAGGCGCCCGGGCTCCCGGAATCTGCGGGTAGTTCCCGAGCGCCTCGGCGTGATGAGTTGCTGCCTCGGCGTCGCCCGCGCGTGCTGCAACCTCCCATGCCATGTGGAGACAGGCCTGCGCACCCGCGAGATCCCCTTGGCGCTCACGCAATGCCACTTGCCCAGCCAGACAGCTCGCTTCGAGAGAGGGTGCGTTGGCCTCCTCGGAAAGCTCTTGAGCTCGCAGCAACGCATCGTGAGCGGCGGCTGCATCGTTGCCGTGAGCCAGCGCAAGGGCGAGCTTGACGGCTGCCTCGGCCAAAATCAGCGGGTCCGCATCGTCCACGGACAAGCGCTGCAACGCCGTGCTGTAAGAAGCGACCGCGCCCACCAGGTTTCCGTCGGCGTTGCGCAGGTCGCCAATCGTCATGTGAATAGAGGACTGAACCCCGTTGTCGTCGCGCTGAATGGCGACTTCGAGCGCCTCACCGAGCATCCGGTAGGCGTCTCGCAGACGCTTGCGAGTGGCCACCACGCGCCCAAG
>JADGRG010000706.1 GCA_017881145.1 Sandaracinaceae bacterium
AGCAGCCTGCGGCTCTTTGGTAGTGACATACCACCAAAGCAGCCTGCGGCTCTTTGGTAGTGACATACCACCAAAGCAGCCTGCGGCTCTTTGGTGAGGGCTAGCTGGCGAACCCATGCAGGATCCGATCACCGAGCTCGTTGCTTTGCTCTCGCGCCTGCCTGGCGTAGGCGAGCGAACGGCGGCGCGCCTGGCCTACCACGTGCTGGCGGCGCCGCCCGACTACGCCACCACACTCGGCCGGGCGCTCTCGGAGATCCACGCGCGGGTGCGGCGTTGCGAATGCTGCAAGAACTACACTTCTGATGCACTTTGCCGGATCTGCCGGGATCCCGCGCGCAACGCCCAGCTGCTCTGCATCGTGGCGCGCCCGCAGGACCTGGCAGCGATCGAGCGAGGCAGCACGTTTCACGGCCGCTACCATGTGCTGCATGCACTGCTCTCGCCGCTCGACGGCGTGGGCCCCGAAGCCCTCGATGTGCCGGCGTTGCTGACGCGCGTGCGCGAGGATGCTGTGAGCGAGGTCATCATCGCGACCCCGCTCAGCGTGGAGGGCGAAGCGACGGCGCTCTTCCTCGCGCAGGAGCTGCGACCGCTGCAAGTGCGCTGCACGCGCATCGCAAGCGGCTTGCCGCACGGCGGGGAGCTCGAATACACCGATCAAGTCACGCTGGCACGCGCACTCGACGGCCGCCGCGAAATCTAGTGACATACCACCAAAGCAGCCTGCGGCTCTTTGGTGAACTTGTGACATACCACCAAAGCAGCCTGCGGCTCTTTGGTGAACTAGCGAAGACTGTTGCCGGCACAGGGGGCGAAGATGAGAGTAAAGAACCAAGCCGCCAGAGCGAGCGGCTACCACTACGCGGACGCTGGGCTCGCCCTGCTGCTCATGCTGATCGTCGGCATGATGATCGTGCCACTGCCGACCTGGGTGCTCGATCTGCTGATCGCCAGCAACCTCACCCTGGCAGTGATGATGCTGGTCACGGCCATGTACGTTCCGCATGGCCTCGCGTTCACCAGCATGCCGACCATGCTCCTGGTCACCACGCTCTACCGGCTCGCGCTCAACGTCTCCTCGACGCGTCTCATTTTGTTGCAGGCCGACGCTGGCCACGTGATCCGCGCTTTCGGCAACTTCGTGGTGCGGGGCAACTATGTGGTCGGGGGCGTGGTGTTCCTGATCTTGACCATCATCCAGTACCTGGTCGTCGCCAAGGGTGGCGAACGCGTGGCTGAAGTCGGAGCGCGCTTCACGCTCGACGCCCTGCCGGGCAAGCAGATGGCCGTGGACGCAGATCTGCGTGCCGGGGCACTCAACGTGGAAGCTGCACGCGCCCGCCGTGCCCTTTTGGAGCGCGAGAGCCAGTTCTACGGCGCGATGGATGGCGCGATGAAATTCGTGAAAGGCGACGCCGTAGCGGGCATCGCCATCGCCGTGATCTCTCTGCTCGGAGGCACCGCCATCGGCATGGGCATGCGTGGTCTTTCGCTCACCCAGAGCCTGCAGACCTACGGCTTGCTCACCATCGGTGATGGCCTGGTGTCGCAGATCCCATCGCTCGTGATCTCCACCGCCGCCGGGTTGGTGGTGACGCGGGTTGCAGTACATGCCCAGCAGGGCTCGCTGGCGCAGGACATCAGCGATCAGGTGCTGGGCGACTTTCGCGTGCTCGCGGCGGCGGCGAGCTTCGTGCTGCTGCTCGCGCTCGTGCCAGGCTTGCCCGCCCTACCCTTTCTGACATTGGCTGCCATGCTCGGCACGGGCTCGCGTTTGCGCTTCGTCCAGGGCAGAAATGGGCGAGCCGCCAGCGAGCGGGCCGAAGCTGCTGCCAGCAGCTCCATTTCGATTCAGCTTGGTGCAGCGCTCGCAGAACGCGTGCAAGCGCAGAGCGGTGAGGCCGAGCTACAACGCGCGTTGGCAGGTCTCTCACTTCGCCTGCACGCAACGCTCGGTGTGCAGGTGGGCGGCGCAATCGTCGAGAAGAACCCGGCCCTCGACGCCGATGGCTACTCGGTGCTTGTGCATCAGAGCTCGGTGCTACGAGGAAAGAGCTCGGCCACCGGATCGGCCTTCGCCGCCGCGATCGCGCTCGACCTCGCCGCGCTCTTGCCGCTGCGGGCGCGAGACTTGCTCTCGCTGGAGGATGTCCAGCGGCGACTCGACGAGCTGGAAGAGCGCGCTCCTGCGCTTGTGCACAGCGTGGTGCCGAAGTCCGTGTCGCTGCCGGTGCTCACGGATGTCCTGCGCCGCTTACTCGATGAGGGCGTGAGCGTGCGCGCTTTCAGCCGCATTCTCGAAGCACTAGCGCTGCCACGAAAGTCCCAAGAGGAGCCCGCACTGCTGGTGGAGCGCGTGCGGCTTGCGCTTCGCGAGGAGATCACCGCGCGCTACGAGGTCGACGGCGTGCTCGCCGTGCATCGTCTCGAACCGATGCTCGAAGACGCCGTCCGCGACGCCATCCAGACCGGCGGCGGTGAGCGTTATCTGGCGCTGCCACCCAGCCTGGCCAGTGACATCGTGGCGGCCGTGAGGCGCACCTCCGCGGCCAGCGCCAACCTGCTCGTGCTAGTCACCCAGCCTGACTTGCGCCGTTTCTTGCGTGAAGTGTTGGCCTCCGAGTTGCCCGAGGTAGCGGTGCTCAGCTACGGCGAGCTACCACCTGCGCTCAGCATCGAGGAGCGTGAGCCGATCACCATCGGCTGAAGAGCTGTCGAAAAATGGCTCATAGCGGCTTACGTCCTGCCAAAAAATCCTCGAAATACGAGAGTATTCCTGCGGTTTTTTCTGCGGGCGCGCTCGCTCTGCGCCTATTTTTCGACAGCTCTTGAACCGCGCGTCAGGTCGTTTCCTCGCCATCGCTGTCGAGGATCACTTCGTCCTCGCTGATCTCGAGCAGCTCGTCGTCCACCAGGATCTCGAACTCATCCGGGCTCCGGGCATCGCTTGGTACGTCCGTGGCTGTGTTCGCCTGCTCGTTCGGGGCTGCGACCACCTCGAGCACAGGCTCTGCTGGCAGCTGGACCGCGACCACTGGACCATCTTCCACGGTGTCGTGCTTCTGCTCGGTGGCTGGCTCGGACTCTTCATCCGCCGCCTCACCGGCCGGCTCCATGGTCATGACTGGCTCGTCGTCATCATGCGTCAGATCGGCACTACTCGAAAGACCCACCTCCGAATGCGTCTCGGCCGGCAGCGTGGCGCTGGGATCCTTGGCACGCACTTCTTCGCTAAACTCGGCGGGCCGCTCGCTCTCCCAAGGCAAGGCTGCGCTCAAGCCGACCGGAGCATCCATCCCGACTGCCGTCGCTTCGGCGCTCGGCACGACAGCCTGCTCCTTCGCCACCATGGCAAGCGCGCCGGCAGAGCCAGCAGAGCCTAGCGAGCTGAGCAGCTCGTCCATCCGCAGCAGGCGAAAGTCGGTGCCTGCGTAACGCTCAACCAGCGCGCGAAGCTCCGCGGGCACTGACCCGAGCGCTTCGAGCTCTGCATCGATTTCGCCGTGCGCCTGTGTGGACATGCCTTGCCGGTGCTCCTGCTTGCGATCATCGCAAATGGGGATGCGGCTTGTCCAACCCAGCCCAAAACGGCGGACGTTCGCAAGCTGTGCCCGCGGGCGGTTTTCGACCCCGCCCCTACCCCGCACGCTCTACGAGCTGATAGACCAGCCTCATGGCGTCCTCCAGCTTTGACGGATCGGAGCCCCCGGCTTGCGCGAAGTCCGGCCGGCCGCCGCCGCCACCACCCACGCAGGCCGCAACCTCCTTGATGATCTGGCCAGCCTTGAAGCGGGTGGTCAGCTCTTTGGACACGGTGCACACCAGCACCACCTTGTCCTCTGCGGCCTTGGCGCCAAGCACGATGACCGAAGGCGCGAGCTTGTCGCGAAGCTGATCAGCCAGCTCGCGCAGCGCCACCGGATCGGCCACATCCACGGTGGTGCCAAGCACGGTCACCTCCCCGATCTTGCGCGCAGCCGCGCTGAGATCGCGCGAACCGCCAGAAGCGAGCTTCTTGTTCAGCTGTTGTAGCTCGCGCTCCAGGTCTTTGCGCTGCGAGAGCAGCTTCTCCACTTTCTCGTGGACCTGCAGCGGCGCGGTCTTGAGCAACTCCGCCGTCTGCGCGAGCGCGCGCTCGAGCGCGTGGCTGTGCGCGAGCGCGTTCATGCCGGTAGCGCCTTCGATGCGACGCACGCCCGCTGCGATGCCGCTCTCCGAGATGATCTTGAACGAGCCGATGTCGCCAGTGCGAGCGACGTGCGTGCCTCCGCAGAGCTCGAGCGAATCCGCGATCCGCAGCATGCGCACCACCTCGCCATATTTCTCCTCGAAGATGCCGATCGCGCCCTTCTCTTTGGCCGCCGCCATCGGCAGCACTTCGGTGGTCACGGCGACGTTCTGCAGCACGCGCTCGTTGACCATGCGCTCGATCTGCGCAAGCTCCTCCGCCGTCGGCGCGGCGGCCGCGCTGTAGTCGAAGCGTAGTCGGTCAGGTCCGACCAGCGAGCCCTTCTGCATGGCGTGCTGGCCCACTACCGTGCGCAAACCGAGATGCAGAAGGTGGGTTGCGCTGTGGTTGCGGCGCGTGGCCGCGCGCTTTTCGTGGTCGACGGTGAGCGTGACCTGCTCACCCTTGCTGAAAGCACCCTTTGCAACCTGGCCTTTGTGCACGAAGAGTCCAGCCACCGGCTTCTGCGTGTCGCTCACCAAGAACAAACCGGACGCGGTGGAGATCTGGCCGCTGTCCCCGGCCTGTCCGCCGGACTCGCCGTAGAAGGGCGTGGCCTGGGTGACGAGCTCGGCCTCTTCGCCGACCTGCACCTTGTCGACCAACTTGCCCTTGCTGATCAGCGCCAGCACTGGCGCTTGTGCGCTCTCGGTCTCGTAGCCGACGAAGCTCACGGTGCCGACCTCAGCGCTCACGGCTCGGTAGACCTCTTCGACGGCCAAGTCGCCTACCTTCGAGCCCGCGCTGCGCTCGCGCGCCTTTTCTAGCTCACGATCGAAGCCCGACTTGTCGATGTCGAAGCTCTGCTCGCGCCCGATGACTTCCTGCAAGTCGTAGGGAAAGCCGTAGGTGTCGTAGAGCTCGAAGGCCACCTCACCGGGCAGCACACGAGCCGCTGCGCCTTTCGGCCAAGCGTAGCTGTGCAGGCGATCGAGGCCGCGCTTGAGCGTGTGGCGGAAGCGGGTTTCTTCTTGCTGCGTGATGTCGGCGATCAGCGCGCGGCGTTCGCGCAGCTCCGGATATTCGCTGCCCATGCGATCCACGACGGCGAGCGCACACTCGTGCAGGAACAAGCGCTCCACGCCCAGGCGCTGACCGTGCCGGATGGCTCGACGCATCACGCGGCGCAAGACGTATTCGCGCTCGGCACGATCCGGAAAGACTCCTTCGGCGATCAGGAAGGCGGTGGTACGCGCGTGATCGGCGATGACGCGCATGGAGACGTCGTCGGCTTCGAGCGTGCCGCGGTAACGCTTGCCGGAGATCTGCGAGGTGAGGTCGACGATCGGCCGCAAGAGATCGGTGTCGTAGTTGCTGACCACGCCTTGCAGGACGCAAGCCAAGCGTTCCAGGCCCGCACCGGTGTCGATGGAGGGCGCCGGCAGCTTGTTGAGAGTTCCGTCCTTCTGGCGGTTGAACTGCATGAACACCAGGTTCCAGAGCTCGACCCAGCCACGGCCATCCCCACCTGGCTCTTTGCCGAAGAGCGAGAGGTCGGGCGTGCCCTCGCCGAAGAAGTAGTGGATCTCCGTGCACGGGCCGCAGGGGCCGGTGTCGCCCATCTGCCAGAAGTTGTCGGCCGCGCCACAACCCAGGATGCGCTCCTTCGGCAGCCCTGCGATCTTGGCCCAGAGCGCGGCGGCTTCGTCGTCGGCGGGCAGGCCCTTTTCGCCGCCGAAGACGGTGACCACCAAGCGGTCCTTCGAGATGCCGAGCTCTTTGGTGATGAGCTCCCAGGCGTATTCGATGGCTTCGGGCTTGAAGTAGTCGCCGAACGAGAAGTTGCCGAGCATCTCGAAGAAAGTGTGGTGGCGCGCGGTCACGCCCACGTTTTCGAGATCGTTGTGCTTGCCGCTGATGCGGATGCACTTCTGCGAAGAGGTGGCCCGCTTGTAGGGGCGGGTGTCCTGGCCGGTGAACACGTCCTTGAAAGGCACCATGCCCGCGTTCACGAAGATGAGCGTGGGATCGTTCTGCGGGATGAGCGGTGCCGAGGGGACTACCTCGTGCCCGCGCTTGCCGAAGAAGTCACGGAAGGTGTTACGAATGTCGCTGGATTTGGTCATTTCGAAGCGGCCCGGGTTTGGGGCTGTCTACCGCAGCGGAGGCCCAAACGCCATAACCGCGCCTTGCGCAGCCCCAGCGGCGCGGCGCTCTCCCCAAGGACCGACCCGCCGTGCTAAGAGCTGCGACCTCGGGACGAGCTCGACATGCTGCTTTGCCTTCGCGTCAACCACCTCGCCATCATCGACTCGCTGGAGGTGGAATTCCCACCCGGCATGAACGTGGTGACCGGCGAGACCGGCGCCGGTAAATCGATCCTGGTGAACGCGCTCTCGTTGGTGCTCGGGGCGCGCAGCGGTCCGCAGGTGGTTCGCACGGGCGCGGAGCAGGCTTCCGTGGAAGCTCTCTTCGACGTGGCCGACCACCCGGAGCTGCGTGAGCGCGCAGAGCAGATGGGCTTCGAAGCGGACGACGAGCTCTTGGTGCGGCGCATCGTGCAGAGCGCGGGACGCACCAGGGCCTACGTCAACGGTGGGCTGGCATCGGCGGCGCAGCTCGTCGAGCTGACCCGCGGCCTGGTCGACGTATCTTCGCAGCACGAGCACCACACCTTGGTCGACGCTGCCAGCCACGTCGACTTCCTCGACGCGTTTGCGGAGCTTGCGCCGCTGCGCGGGAAGATGTCCGAGACTTACAAGGCGCTCTCGCTGGCAGCGGCAGCGGTCGCTGCCCACGAGGAGCGAACGCTGAAGCGCGACGAGCGCGAAGACCTCCTGCGCTATCAGCTGCACGAGATCGAAGAGCTCGATCCCAAACCCGGCGAGCAGACGGCGCTGGTTGCGGAGCGCGAACGCTTGAGGCACTCCGAACGCCTGGCAGAGCTCACGCTCGGCGCCGAAGACGCTCTCTACGCACGCGACGAGGCGCTTTGCTCCGAGCTCTCGCGCGTGCTGCGGAACATCGAAGAAGCAGCCACGCTCGATGCCCGCCTCAAGCGCATCGCAGAGCTGCTCACGTCTGCGCAGAGCGAGCTGCAGGACGCGGCGCGCGACCTCGGCAGCTACGCGCGCAGCGTGGTGCATGATCCAGCGCGCCTCGCCGAGATCGACGAGCGCCTCGACGCTCTCTCTCGGATCACGCGCAAGTACGGCGGCAGCATCGAG
>JADGRG010000707.1 GCA_017881145.1 Sandaracinaceae bacterium
GTTTGTCTGCTCCGACGGGTGTGGGCGAATGTCGCATCCAACGATGCCCGCATGGCCGCGTCCTGAATAGTGGCCCCAAACTTGCGTCCAGCGCGGGTTCGGCTTTGGATGCGCCCGTGTTATGAACGCGGGGGCGAAGTTGCCTGGGTGGAGGGGCCGTGGAAGCATCCGCGACCTTTCTGTTTTTTTGCCAACACACTCGTCGTGCTTCGCGGCGACGCTGGAGGAATGGGAAACCATGATGCGCTTTCAATATCGACTCATCGCGCGCGCAACCGCGGCAAGCATGTTCGCGCTTGCAGCGGTTGGCTGCAGCGAAACTGCCGCGCCGCCGCAGCAGCCGCAGGTCGCTGTGGCCGAGCAGCAGCTCGGCGTTGCCGACCTCGCCAAACAGTGCGGCCTGTCTTGCCCGGACAAGGGCATTGCCCAGGGCAACGCCCAGATCTCTGGCGTGGCATCGGTCGACGCGTTCTTCTCCTCCGTCGTCAACTTCCAGAACACCGCGAGCGGCGTGTCCGGTGACATCGACGCGCAGCTCCAAGCGATTCGTGGTGACTTCGGCATTGCGGCCGACGCCGACTTCAAAGCCTCGCTCGACGCGCAGATCGCAGCCAACCTCTCGGGTGGCTTGAAGATCGACGCCGAGCCCGCCAAGTGCTCGGTCGACGCGCAAGCCACCATCAAGGCCGAAGCGCGTTGCGACGCGACCGTCACGCCGGGCACGGCGAAGGTGGACTGCAAGGGCGGCTGCGACGTCAAGGCCACTGCAGACGTGACGTGCGACGCCAGCGCCGACCTCAAGTGCACGGTGACGGCTCCCTCGGTCGCATGCACGGGCATGTGCAAGGGAAGCTGCACGGCGGACGTCTCGGCGGACGGGAGCTGCAGCGGCAGCTGCCAGGGTACCTGCGACGCGGACTGCGACGCCTACGTGAAGGACGCCAGCGGCGCACTGAAGTGCAACGGCAAATGCACGGGCAAGTGCGCGGGCAAGTGCAAGGCGGAGTTTGCGGCTGAGGCGAGCTGCGGCGGCACTTGCGAAGGCGAGTGCACGGTGACCAAGCCGTCGGGCGGTTGCGAGGGTGGCATCAAGGCGAGCTGCGAAGCCCATGCTGGCGCGTCGGTCAAGTGCGACGCCAAGTGCACCGGCGAGTTCGAGCCGCCCACGGCGAAGGCCGAGTGCCAAGCCAGCGCCAAGGCGGACGCCAAAGTCAATGTGCAGTGCACGCCGCCGCGCATCGCGATCAACTACCGATTGAAGGCCGGTGCGGGCGTCGATGTCGCCGCACAGGCGAAGTTCGTGGCGGGTCTCAAGAACCTGCAGGTGCGTCTGCCGGCGCTCATGGCTTCGCTCAAGCGCGCCAAGAGTGTGTCAGATGCTGGCGCGGGTCTGGTCGACGCAGGCAAGGTCGCAGTGACCGGCTCGATCGATGCGGCTGCCAAAGCGACCACCGACGTCAAGCTCGTGATCGGGCTGGGATGCGCGGTCACCGAGCTCAAGAACGTCGAGACTGCGATCACCACCGCGGGCGCCTCGCTCGCCGGGAGCCTCACGGCCGCCGGCAAAGTCACCACCGCCTTCGGGATTGCAGGCTGACCCTTCGATTTAGGACTAGAGGAGATAGAACCATGCAAAGCTTTAGAATTCGAATGGGTCTCGCCGCAGCTATCGCGCTCGCCGCCGTTGGCTGCGGAAAGAACGGAACCAACCCGCTCACCGGTGACGGTGGCCTCGCCAATGTTCTGGGCGACCTACCGAAGCAGTGTGGCCTGACCTGCCCGACAGACGGCATCGCCAAGGGCAACGCGGCGATCTCGGGCGTGGCCTCGATCGACGGCTTCTTCCAGGCCGTGATCAACTTCCAGACCGCCGCTGACAACGTCAGCAGCGGCATCAAGGTGCAGCTCGATATGATTCGTGCCGACTTCGGCATCGCCGCAGACGCCGACTTCAAAGCAGCGCTCGACGCGCAGATCGCAGCCAACCTCTCGGGTGGGCTGGAGATCAAGGCCGAACCAGCCAAGTGCTCGGTCGATGCCCAAGCTACCATCAAGGCTGAAGCTAGCTGCGATGCCACCGTCACGCCGGGCACGGCGAAGGTGGACTGCAAGGGCGGCTGCGAAGCCAAGGCGACTGCCGATGTGACGTGCGACGCCAGCGCCGACCTCAAGTGCACAATGACGGCACCGTCGGTCGCATGCACGGGTATGTGCAAGGGAAGCTGCACGGCGGACGTCGCGGCGGACCTGAGCTGCAGCGGCACCTGCCAAGGCACGTGCGACGTGGACTGCGACGCATACGTGAAGGACGCCAGCGGCGCACTGAAGTGCAACGGCAAGTGCTCGGGCAAGTGCTCGGGCAAGTGCAAGACGGAGTTCGCGGCTGAGGCGACCTGCGGCGGCACTTGCGAAGGCGAGTGCACGGTGACCAAGCCGTCGGGCGGCTGCGAGGGTGGCATCAAGGCGAGCTGCGAAGCCAAGGCTGGCGCGTCGATCAAGTGCGATGCCAAGTGCACCGGCGAGTTCGAACCGCCCACCGCGAAGGCTGATTGCCAGGCCAGCGCCAAGGCCAACGCCAGCGTCAACGTGCAATGCACGCCGCCGCGCATCGCGGTCAACTACCGCTTGAAGGCCGGTGCGGGGGTCGATGTCGCCGCACAAGCGAAGTTCGTGGCGGGTCTCAAGAACCTCCAGGTGCGTCTGCCGGCGCTCTTGGCTTCCATCGAACAAGCCAAGACCGTGGCGAACGCGGGCGACGGCTTGGGCGCGGCTGCCACCGGCGCCGTCAAGACGGGCATCAAAGGCGCGCTCACCGCTGACGCCAGCCTGAAGGTCCAGATCGGCGTGGCTTGCGCGGTGACCGAGCTCGGCAATGTCGGAACGGCGCTCAGCAGCTCGACCGACGAGCTCACGGCGCAGCTTGCGGCCGCGGGCAGCGTCACCAAGGGATTCGGCCTAGGCGGCTGATCCAGCGCGGCGGACGCAACTAGACAGGCGTCAGCCGACCCAACGGTAAAGCCGGCGTGTCCTTCGGGATGCGCCGGCTTTTCCAATTCAGCGCCGCCGCCAATCCCCGCTCGCGATGCGTGGCAGACCCTCGGCGTGCTCGCGGCGCATGAGGTAGCCTGCGGCTTGCTGCTGCGCGAAGCGGAGCGACTTGCGCTCGTAGAGCGTGGGGACGTCCTCGTAGATGTCGAGCTGCACGAGCATCTCGTGGTTGACGTCGTAGAGCTCGCCGACCACCGCCGTGTCGCCACCTTCCACGAGCGCCGGATACTCCCCCAAGTCCACCAGCTCGTAGCGAGGCTCGGTCTGCGCCGTGCCGACGAAGCGTGCGCCGGCAAGCAGGCTGTGGCTGGGTTCACCGCGTCGCAGAGTGCCGTAGACGAAGAGCAGCATGGAAGGCTCCGACTCCAGCGCCGTGTAGCACGAAGCGGGTGCGGTAGAGGTCGCGGCCGCTGCAGTGGGCTTGCGTTCTGGGTCCGCGCAGGTGGCCAGAACGTGTAGACCGGCGTCGCTCTGCTCGGGCGCGCACAAACTTGCGTCGAGTGCGGTTCTGGCGAATGGTCTAGGCAAGGTACGTGGCTGCCGAGACGAAGATGGTGCGCGTGTTCTGGGCGTTGGTTGCGGCGCTGCTCCTGCTTGCGGGGTGTCCGCAAGAACGCGCCTCTGCGCCTGCACCAAAGGTCGAGGCGCCCGAGCCTGTCGAGCCTGCACCTGCACCTGCGCCCGCGCCGGTACCTGCCCCGGCTCCTGCTGCACCAGCGTTCGCGCAGCCGGTCGCCTTCTGGGAGCACGGCAAGAGCGAGCGCCAGATCGATGCGGCAGATCCCGGCGCGCACGGTGCGCTGGTGCTCGATCTCGGCGAGGCCTGGACGCCCTATCTATTCACGGATGGCGAAACTGCCGAGGGGCGGCCGTTGCCGAATGCGTACCGGCCCATCTACCTCGCGCTCGCGCGTGGCGAGTTTCCAAAGAACTACCACGGCGACCGCGCCAAAGATGACAAGTACCTCGAGCTCTTCGGGATTCTGCCCACGTTGCAGGTGGTGCGCGAACGGATGCGCGCGACCTCGAAGCTGAGCTGTGCGAGCACGCTCGACCTAACGGCACTTACCAGCTTCCACGGCCTGGTGACCTATGAGTCGCCGGAGGTGGCGCGCAAGAAGGCCGACGACTTCCTCTACCTGAAGAATCGCGCGCACGCGCTCATGCAAAAGCAGCATGTCGCGAGCGTTGAGGAGATCGAGTCGGACCAGGTGGTAGAGCCGCGCGACAAGGACGCGCTCCTGCGCTACCAGCGCCGCGCTCCCGAATACCTGGCGGTTGAAGCCATGCAGCAGCTCCTCAAGTGCGAGGGCTACTACAAGACCCGCGGCAACCGCTTCACGCGCGGTGCCATGGACTGGGCCACGCACGACGCGCTGGCCGAGTTCGAGCGGCGCCACCGAGTCTTCTCCTTCGGTTACATGGGCAAGGAATCGCTCCAAGCCCTGGCGATGCCGCCGATGGCTGCGGAGCGCGATGCGGTGCTGCGGCTGCTGACCGAGCGGGCGATCCACGCCGCTGGCGTGCTGGAAGACGGCAGCATGAGCACGTTGCCCAACGGCGAGCCGCGCACCTACAAAGACACGGCAGGACGTGACCAACCGGTCGCTGATCTGGTCACGACGTTGCGCGACACCCTGATCGATGCGTTTGGCCTGCAGACGCCGGAGAGCACGCTCGCGTGGCTGGAGTCGCTCGACAAGCTGCCCAAGGACGAGCATCGCTTCGTCGCGATCAAGGCGCCCACGCTGCCGGAATACTACGGCGGCGATATGCAGCTCACTGTCGATTACGACCGTGGCGACGTCTGGTACGAGTTCCCTTACGGCGATCACGGCGAAGAGCTGCCACAGCCGGTGCAGCGCAGACCGCAGGCCACCGTCTCGGTGCTCTACAACGGGCAGAAGATTCCGCTGGCTCGCTACGGCACGACCATCGGCGGCTGGCGCTCCGAGATGATCGATGGCGTGCAAATGTGGAAGTACAAAGAGTCGCCGGTGGGCCCGCGTGCCTGGCAGGACATCATCGCCGCGCCGGTCTGGTTGCCGCCGGAGGGCACGCCCGCCCAGGACCTGCTCAAGCGCAACCTCAAGAAGCAGACACCGGCCGACCCCGACTACGTCTTCAACCAACACGAGATCGGGCCGAGCTACGCGTCCGCCTACGGTCTAGTGGCCGCTTACCATCGCACCTATTTTCGCCTGGCTTCCGGGACGATCATCGTTGGCAACGACGAGGGTATCCGCACTCACGGCTCGGTCGACTACATGAGCATCATGCGCCGGCACTCGCACGGCTGTCACCGACTGCACAATCACATCGCGCTGCGCCTGATGTCGTTCGTGCTCGCGCATCGGCCGCATCGGCGTGTGGGGCAAGAGACCATCGCTTTCACCAAGGCGCTCGACTACAAAGAGAAGCACTACGAGCTCGAGCTGAAGCAAGGTGGCTACATCTTCAAGCTCGACACCCCACTGCTCGTGAATGTCGAAGAAGGGCGGATCCGTGGGCAGGTCAAAGACCCTATCGAGATCCCCTTTCCCAAGTACAACGAGCAGCTCGGCGTGTATCTGATGCCTGACAACAGCGCGGTGAAGATCCGTGGCAACCAGTTGATTCCGACTCCGCTGCCCACGACGCTGCCCGACGGCACGCCCTTCGATCCATCCATGCTGCCTGCTCCGGCCACCGTAACGCCGAAGCCTGCCGAGCCGGCGCTGCCAGCGCCCGCCAATCCACCGACCCCGCGCGCGCTCCTGCAGCCTCCCGCACCAAGCCTGTCGCAGCCCGTGCCTCGCGCTGCGGCGCCGCTTGCACCCCGCGCCCCGGCGGCCGGTGTGTTGCGAGTGCAGGCCGCTGTGGCGCCGAGCATGCCAGCCATCGTGCCGCACTGACATTCAGGCTCACGACGAGGGCAATCGCCGCCGACTTTGGTCGATGAGCCGGCATGCCCATCGACGATATCTATCTCTCGCAGCCCCCCTGCGAGCTGTATCCACGAGACCCGCGCTGGCCCTTGGGCCTCTCCGACCTGCCTGATGCGCCCACCTCGATCTGCGTCGCGGGCGAGCTTCCTCTCGTGCGCCAAGCTGTCGCCATCGTGGGAACCCGCGCTGCAGACGCGGACGCTATCGCTTTCGCGCGGCAGCTAGCGGCGGCGCTGGCGGGTGCAGGGGTGACCATCGTTTCCGGTGGCGCCTATGGCATCGATGCCGCTGCGCATGAGGGTGCGCTCGACGTGGGCGGGAAGACCATCGCCGTGCTCGCAACCGGGCTGCGTCGCGCCTATCCCTCCACGCATGGCCAGCTCTTCTCGGCGATCGCTCGGTCCGGTGCTTTGATCGCCGAGGCGGACCGGGACGGTCGGGCATTGCCCTGGGCTTTCCTACGCAGAAACCGCCTCATCGCTGCGCTGGCCACGACCGTCGTGGTCGTGCAAGCGCCCGTGAAGTCCGGGGCGCTCTCCACCGCCACCTGGGCCAAGCGCCTGAAAAGACGACTCTTTGCCGTGCCCGCGCCAGCCTGGGACCCGCGCGGAGCGGGCTGCATCGCCTTGCTGCGCGAGGGTGCCCGGATTTGCACTTCTGCTGCAGATGTCTTATCGCTACGCCCTTCCGGCGCTGAGCAAATCGCTTTGCCCGGTCTCGGAGCAGCCCGCGAACTCAATGATGACGATGACTTACCGGAATCGAGCACGCAGGTGCTCGCTGAGCTCGGAGCGCGGGCTCGGCATCCGGACGAGCTCGCCGAACGCCTTGACATGCAGGCCGCACAGGTCCACGAGGCCCTGCTGAATTTGGTGTTGGCTGGGCTGGCCCGCCAGCAAGCCGACGGTA
>JADGRG010000708.1 GCA_017881145.1 Sandaracinaceae bacterium
CCTCCGCGAGCTCAGTGGCACCCGGACACAGCGCCCAGCTCTTCGTGAACGTCGACACGCCGCAGGGCGTGCAGTGGGACCTCTACCGCATCGGCGATTACCAGGGCCATGGAGCACGGCTGCTGGCCTCGGGCCAACGGGCGGTGGTGATGCCGCAACCCAGTTGCCCGGTCGATCCCCAGACCGGGCTCATCGAATGCGCGTGGCAGGCCAGTTTCACCGTCTCGTTCGACGCAAGCTGGCTCAGTGGATACTACCTCCTCAAGCTCACCAGCGACGCGGGACTGCAGGCGCATGTCCCGATCATCGTGCGGGAAGCCTCGGCGCGCGCGCCGCTGTTGGTGCAGGCCAGCGTGGGGACCTGGCAAGCCTACAACTTGTGGGGCGGCACCAGCCTCTACAAGAACCAGCTGAGTCACAGCACCTACGGCGCCGCACGCGCGCACCGGGTCAGCTTCGACCGTCCGTATGGCAGCGTCAGCTTGTTCCTGAACGAGACCAAGCTCGTGCGTTGGCTAGAATCGCAAGGTGCTGACGTCGCGTACACGACCAATGTGGACGTCGATGAGCACCCGGACACACTCCTGCGGCGCGAGCTGTTCATGACCGTGGGACACGACGAGTACTGGTCCGTCGCCGAGCGCGACGCGGTCGACGCCGCACGCGCAGCGGGTGTGTCACTTGCGTTCTTGTCTGCGAACACCGCGTATTGGCGCGTCCGCCTGGAGTCCTCGAACACCGGCGTGCCCAGGCGCATCGTCACTTGCTACAAGTCCTCAACCCTCGATCCGCGCACGCAGGCCACGGACACCACCGCGCTGTTTCGCGATCCACCGCATGCGCGTCCCGAGAACGCGCTGATCGGGATCATGTACGGCAACTGGTCCAGCTTCCCGGGGTTTCCATTCGTCGTGCGTGATGCAAGCCACTGGCTGTATCAGGGAACGGGCGTGCGCGACGGCGACACGCTCGCGAGCATGGTCTACCTGGAATGGGACACGGTGAGTGACAACGGCCAGGCTCCGACCGGCCTGGAGATCATCGGCGATTCGCCCGTGATCGCCAACGACGGCACCAGCCCTGCACATCAGAACGCGTCGGTCTATTATCCGACCCCGTCGAGCTTCGTCTTCGCGGCCGGCACGATCGGCTGGATCAACGGCCTGACACCCGGAGGAGTCGACACCCGAGTCGAACGCGTGATGCAGAACTTGCTGGCACGGGCAGGGCAGCCTCTGGCAAGCCTGACTACCACGAGCCCCACGCGCCCCAGCGATGTCGGCACGAGCAGCACGAGCAGCGTGCTCGCGGGCGACGCAGTGCGTGGCTACCGCGATGGCGTGGCCGCGCATGCCCGCTTCGATTCGCCGACCGGCTTGGCCGAAGGACCCGCTGGCGAGGTGTATGTCGCGGACACCGGCAACGCCGTCGTGCGCAAGGTCGAGCGCGGACAGGTCTCGACCTTCGCGGGTTGCGTGCCGGGAGCAGCGCGCGCCGGGCCGTGTTTCGTCGAGCCGGTCGGACTCGCCGCCGACAGCAGCGGCAACGTGTACGTGAGCGATGCCCAGGCCAACAAGATCTACAAAGTATCGCATGACGGCCATGTCCAACTCTTTGCAGGAACGGGAAGCGCGGGCAGTCACAGCGACCCCAACCCGCTGCGAGCAACCTTCAGCTCGCCGCGCGGCCTGACGCTCGATGCAGCAGGAACGTTGTACGTCGCCGACCTCGGCAGTCGTGCGGTCCGCCGCATCGACGCGAACGGAGCGAGCAACGCCGTCATCGACGTCGACGGGCTCACCGGCGTCGCCGTGGGCCCGGACGGGACACTCTACTACAGCTCGTACGGCAGCAAAGCCGTAGGGGTCGTCGTCAACCGCAGCGCGCAGGCGCTCGCCACCGCTACGAACTCGGGCCCCGGCCCCGCGCCCGTCGCCTTGCTGGCGATGGAAGGGCTCGTCGCTGGCGCCGACTCGCTGCTGTTTTCCGACACCGGACACGATCGCGTCCGGGCGGTGGCGCTGTCCGCGTCGCACACCGTGACCACGGTGCTCGGTGACGGCCGCGCCGGCAGCGCGATCGGCTCCGGCGCCACGACGAACCTCGGCCTGCCGCGCGGACTCGCGAGATCAGGCCAAGGCTTTGCCGTCGCGGACTCGGCGAATCATCGCATCGTCCAATTCGCACGCTAGCCGTGCTGGGGTAGCCTACACGCCACTCCTTCGCGATCGCGGCGCTGACCCGCGAGCGCCCACCCGCGGGTCCTCCTCGTGGCACTGACGCAGATCTTCTGGGCACTGCTCGCGCTCCCCGGCTACGCGCTCCTGCAGCGCGTCTGGCCGAGCGCGCGCGCAGGCGGGCTCTTGCACCTGCTCGGGCTCAGCTACGTTGCGAGCTTCGCGTTGCTGTCACCCGTCTCGATCGTGAGCTACGCGCTGGGCCTGCCACTGTGGGTGTTCTCTGCGGCCTGCGTGCTCACGGTGGCCGCGGCGCTGGTGGCCCTGGGCGCCGGCCGCGCCGACCGTGAGCTCGTCGGCCTGTTGCGAGAGGAGTCCGTCTGGCCCTGGCTCGTGCTGGGCGCGCACCTCGTGCTGCAGGCCCGGGTCGGGGGCTATCTACTCGGCGACGCGCACACGCACATCGGCCGGATCCGGTACCTGCTCGAGCACGGCTTCTCCAACCGCGACATCTACCTCGCCGACTATCACTTCCATCACATCTACCACACCAATTTGTTGTATGCGCTGTACGCGAGCCTGGCGCAGCTGACGCAGCAGCAGTACCTCGACACCTGGTTCTGGACGCAGGCTTGGGCGAAGCTGCTGGTCGCGGCCGGGCACTACAGCCTGGGCTACTCGCTGTCGAAGCAGCGCTGGGTGGGCTGGCTCGCGGCGCTGGTCGCGATCACCGCGAATGCCGGCGAGTCGTACACCCTGTACCCGAACACGCTGGCGGTCGGCTGGCTCCTGCCCACGGCGCTGGGGCTGGGGCTATCGGCGCTCACCGACAAGGCCGAGCGCACACGCCTGCTATGGGCGCTGAGCACGTTCAGCTTCCTGCTGGGGCAAGTGCACTCGCTGTACGCCATCTACCTGGGCCTGTTGCTGGCGCCGGTGTTCGTGGTGAGCGCGGCCGTCGAACTCGTCCGCGGCCGCCGCGCGTGGTGGCCGGTCGTCGCGCTGTGCACGCTGCTTTCAGGCTCACCCTTCGCGTTGATCTCGAAGTACGCGTTCTTGCCCGCCGCCAGTCCTGCGGACACGCAGCTGTTGGCTGCGCCAGCACAGGTGCAAGAACCGCCGGCGTGGGCCGCCCACTCGAAGTCCTCGGCGGTCGCTGCGGGCGGTGGCCACCTCGAAAAGCAGCTACGTGTGAGCGCCGACGGGCGCTACGTGTTCTTGCCCGAGCACATGGGCGGGCTCTGGTACGTCGCGCTCGGCTGGGCGGCGCTGCTGTGCGCGGCGTGGCTGCAGCGCGAGCGAGCTGATGCTTGGCTGGGCGCGGCGCTCTCGGCGCTGCTGTTGTCCGTGGGTCTCTTCGTGCCGTGGGCCTGCATGCTTCTCCTGCGCGTGCTGCAGGAGCCCTTCGCTGCGGCGCGATTGGCGACGGTCCTGTCGACGCTGCTGCTGACCGCCCTGTGCGCCACCCTGCTGCTGCTCGCACGACGCCTGCCAGCGCCGCGCATCGCACAACTCGTGGTGAGTGTCGTCGCGCTCGGCGCTGCAACGCAGCTCACGGGCCAGGCACCGCGCAGCTTCCGCGAACACCTCGACGCTGCGTTCGCTCCGGCCGAGCAACGCCGTGCCACCCTCGAGCTCATGCAAGCGCGGCGCAAGCTGCTCGCCGACACGATTCCCAGAGGGGCCACCGTGCTCGCCTCGGCTCGCATGGCACGGCAGCTGGTGATGGTCTGCGACTGCTTCGTGATCGCCGCCGACCGCGGCCACACGCACGTGCCCGGCATCGGCGCGCGGCGCGCCGACATCGACGTGCTCACCGCGCCTGGCACCCCGTGGCCCACGCGTCAGGCCTTGCTCGCACGCTACGGGGTGCACCACGTGGCCTACCCGCGCAACCGCGGCCGCGACTACCGCTGGACCCGCGAGCACGGTCGAGTGCTCGGCGCCGCGGGCGACTACGAGGTCGCCGAGCTGCGCTGAGCGCTCGTCAGCACCGCCACGATGCGCTGCGCCGCGTCGCCCGCGCCGAACAGCTGCGGTCGCGCATCGGGCCAGAAGCGCTCGTGCACGCACTGAGTGATCGCCTGCTCGTCCGCGTCGACCACCTTGTTCCAGCCCGCCGCCACCGTCTCCGTCCACTCCGTCTCCGGGCGCAGCGTCACGCAGGGCACGCCGTGGAAGTAGCTTTCCTTCTGCACGCCGCCGCTGTCGGTCAAGATCATGCGCGCGTGCTTCTCGAGCTGCTGCATGTCCAGGTAGCCGACAGGATCGATGAGCTTGATGTTGCCTGCAACGCTCTTGCCCTGCTCGCGCAGCCGCAACGCAAGCCGCGGGTGCTGCGGCAAGATCACCGGCTCGCCGGCGCGTCCGAGCGCGCCCAGGATGCGCCCCAGGCGCTCGGGGGAATCCACCGTGTAGGGACGATGCAAGGTCACGAGCAGATACTTCTTCGCAGCCAGGCCCAGCTGCGCGAGCACGCGCGAGCGCTGCTCGGCGAGCGCGCCGAAGCGCAGGCACGCGTCGTACATGACGTCACCGACCACGTGCACGCCACGCTCGATACCCTCGCGACGCAGCTGCTCGGCCGCGCTTTGCGTGGGGCACATGAGCATGTCGGAGCAGTGATCGGTGAGCACCCGGTTGTGCTCTTCCGGCATCGCGCGATTGAACGAGCGCAGGCCTGCCTCGTTGTGCGCGATCTTGGTCTGCAGCTTGGCGGCGGCCAGCGCCGCGGCCAGTGTGGAGTTGGTGTCGCCGTGCACGATCACCCAGTCGGGTCTCTCACGCACGATGACCCGCTCGAAGCCCACCAGCATCTTCGCGGTTTGTTCGGCGTGCGAACCCGAGCCGACACCCAGGTGCACGTCAGGCGCGCGCAGACCGAGCTCGTCGAAGAAGATTTGCGACATGCCGTGGTCGTAGTGCTGACCGCTGTGTACGAGCACCTCGCTGACGCCCGCGGCAGCCAGCGCTGCGCTCACGGGAGCTGCCTTGATGAACTGCGGTCGTGCGCCAATCGCGGTGAGTACTTTCATCGGCTCCGGCCGGGGTTTTCGGCGCGCCGACTCTGACACGCGCGCCAAGACGGCTCAACCCGGCCAGCCGCCCGCCCGTGGCTCGCGCTCGCAGGACGGGCCGTCCCGCCCCGAGGCGCATCGGGCTGAGACCCGCCATGGAGGAAAGGGCTTCTGGCCGACCACCTCAGCGAGGCAACTCGCAGTGCATCGGTGTAGCCTGTGCATCGTGCGCCCGCTTCAGCTGCTGGTCATCAGCTCGCTCGTCCCCACCCGCAAGCGGCCCGACGTGGGGCTGTTTGTGGCACGGCAGATACGCTTGCTGGCTCGCCAAGACGTCGCGGTTCGCGTCGTGGTGCCGCGGCTGTACCTGCCCAAAGCCCTGGTGAGATACACGCAGTGGCCCGAGTTGAGCGACCCTGAAATCTCGCTGCCTCCGGGCGTACCGGCACGTCTCGCCTGGTACTTTCGACCGCCCGGTGCGGCCTTCACG
>JADGRG010000709.1 GCA_017881145.1 Sandaracinaceae bacterium
CGCCAACAAGCAGCTCGTCTACATGGCGAAAGAATTCGTCGTGGACATCACGCACAAGCCAGGCCCAGCGTACGACGCTTCCGAGAATGCGCTCGGAGCCGAAGAGGCCGGAACGTGGAACGATAGGAACATTGGGAAGAACACATACTGGGACGAGAACACCCATGCGGCTGAAGCGGAGCCCGAATTCCTGGGCCCGGTCGAAGAGGAACTGCAGCAGGCTGCACTCGCTGCACACGAGAAGCGGTGGTTGCAGGCCCCCGAGGTACTCATGAAAGGACCATACGGATGGATCGTGGTACCTCAATGAAGGCTACGTGGACCCTCGCCTCTATCCTGGCCATCGTCTCCATAGGTCTCGGCATCGAGGTCGTAAGGAAGTCAGAGCTCCAGCAACGGTTCAACGAGCAAGCACCTGTTGCAGAACGCTGGATCAAACAGTGTTCGCATGTGCGAGCAACTCTCGAGATGTCACGTCGCAACTTGTGGCACCCGAAGCCTGATTCCCGAGACTGGGGCTTGGTCACCTACCAAACACTCACCCGCAATGAATGGGCTGAGGTCAACGCGTGCGCGATCAACGAGAACGTCAATCTCGGAGCAGCATGTCTCGACCACGAGACCTCCTGTATGATCCATGCTCTTGATTGGGCGCTCGTGAACGTCCGATGAGCTCTTTGGTGGAGCGTCGGGAGTTCGCCTTCGCTCTCGCGGCTAACGCGCTCGGAATCCGTACCGATGACCGCTTGGCCGGGCTCGCGACCCACGTGCCATTCGACATGAAGCACAGTCGCAGGATCGAATCGGACGAAGTGCGCTGGCGGCTTTCGCCGCTCGCATCCGGGAACGAGCGCGCGTTCGCAACAACCGGTTCAGGTCGATCGTCCGATCACGGCTTCGCACGAAGTGTGGCGCCGCCGAGCCGATTGGCGAGTGCTTCGGCGTGATCGCGCGCGTACTGCCGTGCCCAACCAGCGGCCTCCATCGCATCTGGCCACGACGCGTACCGCCGCAGAACGGCAGTTACGAACGCTCCACGAAAGCTACGGGTGAGCAACGGGCGACCGGAACGAACGGCATTCTCGAGCTCTGCGAAGATCTTCTCTTCGTCCCACCGAACTCTCACCGGCGGCGATTCCCGAGGCGCGATCGCGGCTTTCGGAATTCCCGCGCGCCGACACACCTCGCGCCACGGAATGCCGAGGCGCCGCGCGGCCTCTGTCAGTGTCGGTGCCTCTTTGGCGACTTCCGTCGATCGCATTGATAAGTGAGATCGATGACGGTCGTGGACCTCGAAAAGCAGTCGCTCGACGGTCCAGCGCTCGACCAGTGGCTTGTAGCTCGGTACTGCCGACCGGCATGCTGCCTGCCAAGTCCCGAAGTAGTGCGTCGCGGCCTTCACGAGTTTGCGGTCGCCTCGCGCGATGATGATGTTCGCGTTGAGCGCGATGCCTTCGACGTGCACCGCTCGAATCCCCTCGAGCACCTGCGCGGGACTCCACGCAAGGTGCTTCTGCACGAGCGGAACCTTTGCCTTCGCGAGAGCCGCATTCCAGTTTCCTGCCTCCGCCTGCGCAGCGTCGACGAGATCGCGAAAGCCGTTGGCTTCGAGCGCAGCGATCGTCATCCGAATGCCGTTGCGATGAAGCTCGCGAAGCTGATCGCGGACCTGCTCCCAGCTCTTCCATCTTCCGCGTTTGAATCGCGGCGCCCCAGCCGCAGTGACAGCCTCAGGCCACGAGCCAAAGTGTCTGCGCGCCGCCTGAACGAGTCCGGCATGGCGGCGATTCGTGAGCTGCTGACTATTGAGCTCGACGCCTTGCCCGTGCAGCCGTTTGATCTCGGCGAGTACTCGGTCGCGCGTCCAGAGCGGGCGTACGGGCTCGATGCCAGCAAGCTTGATCGCACGCGAGAACGAGCCGACGTAGCGGTCGGCGGCGCTGACGAGCGCGCCGTAACCGGCAGCCCGTAGCGCCGCGTAGGTGATGACTTCGCCGCCGGCGTGCAGTTGCCGAAGCTCGCTGACGACGCGTTCGAGACTCCAACCGGACCCGGCCACAAGAGTGTCTTATCGCAACACGCCGCGAAACGGCACCGGTAGCGCAGCAGTCCTCTCTTCGCCCTGCCGCCGGAAGACCAGCAAACCTCAAGAGCAAGCAGCCCTGCCATTCGCCACGAAGCACAGTCGAAGGATCGAAGATCCGACGAAGGACCGTGGCGGCTTCGCCGCTCGCACGCGGCCCGCACTCTTGAACGGAAGCATTGTGCTCTCCGCTGCGCTGGGCGGCTGGCCTGTCCCGCGCGGCCCGGCGCTTCGGTCGCGCCGAGCGCCGAGCGGTGTGCCCCTGACAGCGGCCGCCCCGCACACGAACACTCGCGCGAACAAGCGCGTGGTGCAGAGCGCTCGTCACGCCCTCGGGCGCCGGAGCCGCGACGGGACGAAGGCCAGCCACCCAGCGCAGCTCCGAGGAGCTCCCCGGGGGAACCAATGCAAACACCAGTGCTCATCGCGTGGCCTCGCGCCGAGCACGAACGCGTCAAGACGAGTCCGGATCGTTCGAACACCTGCGCTTGCACCAGCGGTGCGCCGAACACGAACGCGTCAAGGCGAGAACGGAGAACCAACATGTCGAACTATCTCGAGAACGTCCTCAAGAACAACGCACATACCAGTGCCGAGCCGCTCGACCAACAGCTTCGCCACAAGCTCGAGTGCAGCATCAACTCCAGCCCCAGCACGAAATATGCGAACGGCAATGCGCTGACCAGTCGTGCGCCGATCGCAACGAACGAGCCGATCTACAAAGACCTTTCGTACGCGATCGTCGGTGCCGTGATCGAAGTGCATCGCCACCTCGGACCGGGACAGCTCGAGTCGAACTATGAACGCGCGCTTGCCACGGAGCTTGCGTATCGTCGCATTCCGTCTCGGAGCCAGGTCGGCTTTGCGTCCTACTACAAAGGTGAAGTCATCGGTGATTTCGTCGCAGATCTGGTCGTCGACGATCGGATCATCCTCGAGCTCAAGGCCGTCGAGCGCGTGCATCCTGCGCACAAGGCACAGCTTCTAAGCTACTTGCGCGCAACTGGCCTGCGACTAGGCATGCTGATCAACTTCAACGAAGCGGTCGTCTGGAAGGGCATCAAACGCATCGTTTGCTGAGCCCTTCGAAGTTCAAGCTCGCCGCGCCTATCGAACGACCCGTTTGACTCCGCCGCGCACGAGGACAGTAACGTTGAAGTTCAGGAGCAGTCCGATCCTGAGCTTCGTCGTTACGAGGTACGAGAGGATCTGCGCGAGATGCGCATTGCCGAGAGCGACGACCGATTTGATCTCGATGAGGACGCGATCAGCGACGATCAGATCCGCGTAGTAGTCGCCGACGTTGTCACCTTTGAACGTGAGCGGGATCGGGACCTGGGAGTGAAACGGAATTCCACGCCGTGCGAGCTCGAAGCACAGGGCGCGTTCGTAAGGCGCCTCGAGTAATCCGGGCCCGAGATGGCGATGCACCTCGATCGCGGCACCGATGATCTCGTGAGTGAGGGCGTCGCTCGGCACGTCGAGCGCGCTCACGTAGTTCTTCGTGAATGCTGCGTTCTGGTTCTGACCGTGATCATTCATGATGATTTTCTTTCTTACGTCGAGGAATGAGAACGACGTTGGATAGATGGGTTGGGTGTGAAGGTTCGAAGGAGGATCGGACTCGTCTTGACGCGTTCGTGTTCGGTGCGAGGTCGACGCGTGGCAGGGTGTTGGCAAGATCCGGACTCGTCTTGACGCGTTCGTGTTCGGCGCGAAGCCGCGTGACGAGCACTGGTGTCTGCATTGGTTCTCCTAGGGGAGCTCCTCGGAGCTGCGCGGGGTGGCTGGCCTTCGTCCCACCGCGGCTCCGGCGCCCGAGGGCGTGACGAGCGCTCTGCACCAC
>JADGRG010000710.1 GCA_017881145.1 Sandaracinaceae bacterium
CCTGGATGAGCTACTGCGAAAGCTCTCGCAGATCTCGTCGCTGCACGCCCGATTCCGGGAAGAGAAGCACCTGACGCTGCTCAAGCGGCCTCTCTTTGCGGAAGGGCTCGTCTACTTCACCAAGCCCGGATGGATCGCCCGCCGGACAGAACGGCCTGAGGCGTCGACGCTGGTGCTGCGCGACGGACAGCTCACCATCACTGACCCGAGCGGCAAACGTGTCATCGACGTCGCCGCCAGCCCTATTCTGCGAGTCTTCGTGGAAGGCTTCGTGCACGTGTTGAGCGGGGACCGCGCCGCCCTGGAGCGAGACTACCACGTGAGCTTCGAAGCACAGCCGCCGGCGCGCTGGCGACTCACGCTCAAGCCAAGGGGCGCTGCGCTGACCCGGTTTCTCGCGGAGCTCAGCTTCGTCGGCAGCGGTGCCACCGTCGACCGCATGTTGCTACGCGAGAGCAGTGGCGACGAAACGCAGACCGATTTCAGTGGCACGGAAGTGAGTGGCGTGCTCGACCCTGCCGAACGGGAGCGTTGGTTTGGCGCGCTTTCGCACTGAACGCCCATGCCGCCGCAGCGCGTCCCCGCCGCCGTGAAGGGTTCCTGACAGGCGCTGCAAGTGTCGCGCGCGCAGACGTGTGGTATGCAGCCGCCCGTGTCAGTCGATAGTCAGGATGCCGCAGCCTCACGCGATCCACGGGCGCATCCATGGCTCGTCACGCTGCTCTTGGCTGCGCTGATGGTGCCGGCGTCGCTGTACTGCGCGCGCGAGCTGAAGGTCACGACAGCGATCACCCACTTTCTGCCGAGCGGGGAAGGCCGCCTGCTCGCAGAAGTCTCCCAGCACATGGCGAGCTCGCGCCTGACGCGCAGCATCGTGCTTGGACTCTCGGGTGCGGACGCCTCGCACTTGCGCAGCGCCAGCATCGGTCTCTGCGCTGCACTCTCCGAAGATCCCGCTTTCGAGAACGTGCGCAACACCGTGCCCGCGTCGGCGCCCAAGGAGGTCTACGACCTCTACTTTCCGCGCCGCGCGTATCTGCTGCGGGACCGTCCCGAGCAAGAGATCCCAGCACTCTTCTCGGATGCCGGTGCAGCAGCCGCCGCACACGCTCTGGTCGTGGAGCTCGGCAAACCCACGGGCAGCTTCATCCGTCGCCTTGCCGTGGAAGATCCGCTCCTGGTGTTTCCGAGCCTCTTGCACCGCCTGGATGCGCTGCGGAGTCCGGGGCTTGCGACGCAAGAGGGCATCTTCATGACGCCTGACGGCAAGCAGGCCATCGTGTTCGCGTCCACGCGTGCGTCGGCCTTCGACACCGCGGCCCAGCGCACAGCACTGGCCGCCATCGACCACGCTTTCGATGCGCAGAAGCGCGCGCTTGGCGCCGGTCTGCGCCTTTCGGTCAGTGGCGTAGGACGCTTTGCGATCCGCGCGGAGCACGACATCCAAGCTGACATCACGCGGATCTCGGTCATCTCGACGGTGGCCGTGATGCTGGTGTTCATCGTCTTCTTCGGCGATCTGCGCAGCCTGCTCTTGGGCCTCTTGCCCATCGTGCTTGGTTTGCTCGCAGCAACCACCGTCTGCATCGCTTGGTTCGGCCCGCTGCACGGCCTCACTCTCGCGTTCGGCGCCAGCATCATCGGCGTATGCGAAGACTATCCCGTGCACCTGCTCAACCACCATGCGCTCTCGGCGCCCGGGCAGAGCGCCTTCGCCTCGCTGCGGCACGTCATTGCCGCGCTCAGCGTGGGAGCGCTCACCACCGTCGCCGGCATCTCGGGCTTGGCTTGGACCTCGCTGCCCGGCGTGCGCGAGCTTGCGGCTTTCTCTGCCATCGGCATCGCGGTCGCGCTCATCGCGACGCTCGTGGTCGTGCCGCATTACATGGTGGGCTCCGGGAAGCCGACGCGGCTGCAGCGCTGGTCAGCGCTCCAGATGGGCACCTTCATGCGTTGGTTCCTCGCGCAGCGCACCGCTCCGTACTTGATGCTTGTGTTGCTGGGCGCGACGGTGGGGTTTGGCGTACCGCGCATCCACTTCGTCGATCGGATGGACAAGCTCGTGCCAGCGCCCGCCGATCTGATGCAGGAGGACCAAGCGCTGCGACAAGTGGTGGGCTCCTTCGACGTGAGCCGCTTCGTCCTGGCGATTGGCAACGATGTGGAGGAAGCGCTGGTGCACAACGATGCTGCAGCCGAGCGCCTGCGCGACGCAGCGACCGCCGGAGAGCTGGAGGCTTTCAAGTCACTGCACGACCTCCTTCCGTCGCATGCGCTGCAAGCGCGCAATCTCGCTGTGCTCGCAGCGCTGCCCGACGCACGCGAACGGCTGCTGCGCGCGCTCGAGCAAGAGGGCTTCGAGCGTGGCGCGTTCGAGCAGACCGGCTTCTTCCAGGCACCGAGCCTGGCCCCGCTCAGCTTCGCCGCGCTGCTGGCCTCACCACTACGCGAGCTCGGGGAAGGCTTCGTGGTCGACCTCGGCGAGCGCAAAGCCATCGTGACACTCCTGCGCGGCGTCAATAACCCCGATCGCCTGCGTGCGCGCTTGCAGGGCATTGCCGGCGTGCACCTCTTCGACCAGCGCCGTTTCCTCGATCAGCTCTACCGCTTCTATCGCGAGCGCACTCTGCAACTTCTGGTTGTAGGTTTGGTGGTGGTCTGCTTGATCGTGTTTGCACGCTACCGACGCTTCCGACCCACTCTGGCCAGCGTCGCTCCATCGGTGGCTGCGGCTATTGCAACCCTGTGCGTGCTGGCGCTCTGCAACATCGAGCTGAACCTGCTGCACGTCATCGCCACGCTCTTGGTCTTGAGCCTGGGTGTGGACTACGGAGTCTTTCTGGTGGAAGCGGCCGAGTACGACCATGAGCTCGGCTCCACGGCGCTCAGCGTGCTCATCGCCTGCATCACCACTGTGCTCTCGTTTGGTCTCTTGGCGCTCTCGGCAGTGCCGGCCGTTCGCGCGCTCGGGCAGGTGTTGGGCCTGGGCACGCTCTTGGCGCTCATCCTGGCACCGATGGGCCTGCTGTGGCGCGACCAGACAGCATCGAAGCCAGAGCATTTCACATGACGCTGCGCTCACGACCCCGGGCGTTGCTCCTGGCGCTCGCGACGCTGCTCGGTGCGTTGAGCTGGTCGGGGTGCATTGCTCACTCCGGCGGCCCGCGCATCGCGGAGAGCGCGTACCCCGGAGAAGTGCGGAGCTCCCAGAGCCTCCCCGACGGCCTCTTCTTGCATCAGCGCGTGACCGCCACCTACCGTGGCCACCAGCTGAGCTTCTCGGCCGTGGTCGAGACCGCGCACGGGCGCTTGCGCATGCTGGCGCTCACACCGTTTGGAACCCGGGCCTTCCTGCTCGAACAGATCGGAACGCGCATCGTGTTCCAGCGCTACGTCGATCAGAAACTGCCC
>JADGRG010000711.1 GCA_017881145.1 Sandaracinaceae bacterium
CCTTGGCTCAGCTGCCGCTTGCGGCACACGCGCAGGGGGCTCCTGCAGCGCAGCCAGCGGCGGCGCCCGAGCCGGCACCTGCTCCGATGCCGGAAGCCGCGCCTGCTCCGATGCCGGAAGCCGGTACCGCCGCCACGATGCACGCCGAGCACGAGGCTCGTCACGAGGGCGAAGCGGGTTCGGCGGTCGCTGCGGCGCCGGCTGAGATGGCAGCCGCGCCGTTGCCGAAAGTCACGGGGTTCATCGAGGCCGGCTACCAGGCGAACTTCAGCGACATGAGCGTCCACAGCCCGGTGCCGCCGCTCAACATGTACAACCCGAGCGGCCATTCGTTCATGTTGCACACCGCCCACGTGAACGTGGACCACAAGTTCTCCGACGCGATCAGCGCGCACATCGGGCTCGACGCCGGTAGCGACGCCAGGATCAACGCGGCGCGTCCCTACAACACCACCGGTACGCTCTTCGACGTGATCGAAGCCTATGCGACCTACACCGGTGGCAAGCTCTCGCTCACCGCCGGCAAGTTCGTCACCTACGAGGGTATCGAGGTCGTGGGCGGCCCGTTCAACCCGACCGTCACGCGTGGTCTGCTCTTCAACTACGCGGAGCCGATCACGCATACTGGTTTCAAGGTGCACTTGCAGGCGACTGACCAAGTCAACATCGGTGTCGGCATCGTCAACGGCTGGGACAATCTCATCGACGACAATGGGATGAAGACGTTCATCGGTCGCGTGGGTTGGACGCCCAGTACGTCGTTCTTCGCGGCGCTATCCGCAACCTTCGGCTCGGAGCTGAAGGCTGTTCCGGCGGCACTCGGCGCGACGAACAACGACAAAGACCAACGCTTGTCCATCGACTTGACCGGCTGCTGGACGGTGAACGAGTCGTTCTTGCTGAACTTCCAGGGCAACTTCGGCACGGAGCCCAACGCAGGCTTCAAGTCTCAAACTTCCACTGGGATCGACTCGACAGCGACCTGGTATGGCCTCGGCGTGCAACCGGTCTACCTCAGCGGCGACTTCAGCCTCGGTGGCCGCGTGGAGTGGATGGCCGATGCGAACGGCGGCCGTGTGGTGGCTTCGCCGGCCGGCTACAACGTCAACTACGTGAACGTCACGCTGGCTCCGGGCTACAAGATCGCGCAGGGCTTTCGCATCCGGGCAGAGCTGCGCGCGGACCTCGCGACGGAGAAAGTGCTGAGCAAAGCCAAGAAGGCTCAGTTCCTCGGCGGACTCATGGCCGACTACCAGTTCTGACGACGGCGCCGATGGCGCAGCCAGCGCAGGGGAGGGCTCGCCGTCAGGGTGGGCTCTCCCTTTGCGTTTGCGGGGATGATGGGGCTCCGCTGTTCCACTCTGCGGAACGCTAGCCTAATTCTATTCGGTCAAACGCGTGTTTTGCCGAATCTTCGTTTGACACCGCCTTGCTTCGCCTCTAAAAGTTCGGTGCGAGCGGCCGAAAAACCATGCGACCCAAGCGCGATAGACAAGGTCTCGACGGCATCGACCGGCGCATCCTCGAGATGCTGCAGGCCGACTGCAAGGTCGCGCTCGCCAAGATCGGCGAGCAGGTTGGCTTGTCGGCGCCCTCGATCGTCGAGCGCGTTCGCAAGCTGGAGAACGAAGGCTTCGTCAAGGGCTACCACGCGCGTCTGGATGCGCGCCGGTTGGGGCTCGACGTGACCGCCTTCATCTCCGTTTGGACCGCGCATCCGAAGGTCATCAAGGATCTGGAGCAGCACCTGCCGGAGTTCGACGACGTGCTGGAATGTCATCACGTCACTGGCGACCCGACGCTGCTCTTGAAGGTCAGGACGCGCAGCACGGATTCGCTGGAGCGGCTGATCAGCGCGCTGCGCTCGATCAACGGCGTCGAGCGGACGGAGACCAACGTTGTGCTCTCGACTTTAGTCGAGCGTGCGGGCGTGCGGAGCCGGTCCCTGATGGCCGGTGCGACGCAGCCCAGTGTCCGTGACGAGGACGACGGAAAGCCCGCAGCTGCTACGTGATCGATTGAACGGAGCCAGCGTCGGGGCAAGTGAATGAAGTGACTTCTCTTGGAGCAGCGTGATGGAACCACTCAGCACGGAAAAGAAAGAGGCCCTACGAGCCGCGGCCGCAGAACACGGGCTCTACAGTCCGAGCTTCGAGCGCGATGCCTGCGGGATGGGCTTCGTGGCGCATCTGCGCGGCGAGAAGTCACACGCCATCATCGAGGACGCGCTCACCGTGCTCGACCACATGAGCCACCGCGGCGCGTGCGGCTGTGATCCCGAGACCGGTGACGGCGCGGGCATCCTCACGCAGATCCCGCACGAGCTCTACCAGGCGCTCTGCGCCGAGCGCGGCTTCGCCTTGCCCGAACCCGGGCAATACGCCGTCGGCATGCTCTTTCTGCCGCGCGACGCAGAGAAGCGTAAGCAGGCCAAGGCCCTGATCGAGCGTATCGTCGGCGAAGAGAAGCTGCCTCTCCTGGGCTTCCGCGATGTCAAAGTGCATCCCGACGCTTGCGGCTGGTTGGCGCGCGAGGGGCTTCCGGAGTTCGAGCAAGTCTTCGTGGGTGCAGGCGGCGACGCCGGCCAAGAGGCCTTCGAACGCAAGCTCTACCTGACTCGCCGGCGTATCGAGAACGCGGCGAACGTGGCTGGCCTTACAGCCGATGCGGGCTTCTACATCTGTTCCTGGAGCAGCCGCACGGTCGTCTACAAGGGCTTGCTCGTGCCCGAACAGTTCCCTCGCTTCTTTGCGGATCTCGCCGATCCGCGCATGAAGTCAGGCCTGGCCTTGGTGCACTCGCGCTTTAGCACCAACACCTTTCCGAGCTGGGCTCGTGCCCATCCTTATCGTTACATCGTGCACAACGGCGAGATCAACACGCTGCGCGGTAACGTGAACTGGATGCACGCGCGCGAGATGCAGTTCAAGACCGACAAGTTCGGTGCGGAGATCAAAGAGGTGTTGCCGGTGCTCTCGCAGTCCGGCTCTGACTCGGGCATCTTCGACAACGCGCTCGAGCTCTTGCTGCAGACCGGTCGCTCGCTGCCGCACTCGGTGATGATGATGATCCCCGAGGCGTGGGAAAAGCACGACGCGATGAGTGAGAGCAAGCGCGCGTTCTAC
>JADGRG010000712.1 GCA_017881145.1 Sandaracinaceae bacterium
CCCTCGTGTGCCACGCCCGTCGAAGACGGAATGGTGGTGACGACGCATTCCGAAGCGCTGGAGAGCTCGCGTCGCGGGACGCTTCGGATGCTCGCGCGGCGCTTGCCGAAGCAGGCCGCAAAGGACGCGTCTCACCGCCCGCTGCTTGCGGAGCTGCGTGCCTACGGTTTGCTAGACGAGCTCGGCGGCAGCGGTGACCCGGCGTTGCTCGACGCCGCGCATCCGTACATCCGTGTGGACATGTCGCGCTGCATCGATTGCTATCGCTGCCAGCGCATCTGCAACGAAGTGCAGGGTCAGTTTTCCTGGGTGCTTCGTGGCCGCGGTCGGCAGACGCAGCTCGTGCCGGATTCGGGAACCAGCCTGTTAGCAAGCTCGTGCGTGAGCTGTGGTGCTTGCGTCGACACCTGCCCGACCGGGGCGCTCGAGGATCAGAGCGTGCTGCAGGCTGGCACGCCGACGGAGCTTACGCGCACCACCTGTCCGTACTGTGGTGTCGGCTGTGAAATGCTGGTCGGCACTCGCGCCGGTCGGATCGTGCAGATTCGTCCGGCACTCGATGCGCCCGTGAACCATGGGCATCTCTGCGTGAAGGGGCGCTATGCCTTCGGCTACGTCCACGCGCCCGACCGTCTGAATGAGCCGCTGCTTCGCGACGGCAACGGTGAGCTGCGCGAGGTCTCGTGGGAGCAGGCGCTCTCCTTTACGGCGCAGCGCTTGCAGGCCTTGCGCGGCGCACACGGCGCGGATGCGCTCGCGGTGTTGGGCTCGGCGCGGGGGACCAACGAAGAGGCCTACCTGGCGCAGAAATTTGCGCGTCTTTTGCTTGGAACCAACAACGTCGACTGCTGCGCGCGGGTCTGCCACGCGCCGAGCGCAGCGGCCATCGGCGGCATGCTCGGAACCGGTGCTGCCACCAACTCGTTCGACGACATCGAGCGCGCTCGGACCATCCTGGTGTGCGGGGCCAACGCCACCGAGAATCATCCGATCGTCGGCGCGCGTATTCGACAGGCAGTGTTGGCGGGAGCAGAGCTGGTCGTGATCGACCCTCGCCGCATCGAGCTGACTCAGCTCGGCGGGCTGCATCTGCAGCTCCGGCCTGGCAGCAACGTGGCGTTGCTGAACGCGATGGCCCACGTGATCATGGACGAGCAGCTGGTGGACGAAGAGTTCGCTGCGGCTCGGGTCGATGGGGTGGCTGCATTGCGAGACTTCCTTTCGGGCTTCCCGCCGGAGCGTGCGGCAGCAGAGTGCGGCGTTCCTGCCGAGCTGATCCGCAAGGCTGCGCGTCTCTACGCGACGCGCAAGCCGGCGATGTGCCTGCACGGGTTGGGCATGACCGAGCATGTTCAGGGCACCGAGGCCGTGATGTGCCTGGTGAACCTCGCGTTGCTGACCGGCAACCTGGGCAAGCCGGGCAGCGGCGTGAACCCCTTGCGCGGGCAGAACAACGTGCAGGGTGCGGCACAGATGGGTTGCGAGCCCGCACACCTTTGCGGCTACGCGACGCTCGAAAAGGGGCGTGAGCTCTTCGAGGCGGTGTGGCAAGCGCCGCTGCCGAAGACCGCTGGACTCGATCTGATGCAGATGATGGACGCCGCGCAGGCCGGTCGACTCAAGGCGCTCTACGCGATCGGCTACGACGTGCTGCTGACCAACCCCAACACCAGCGTCACGCGCGAGGCACTGGCCAAGCTCGAGCTCTTGGTGGTGCAGGATCTCTTCCTGAATGAGACGGCCCGCGAATTCGCACAAGTGGTGCTGCCAGCAGCGGCCTCCTACGAGAAGGATGGCACCTTCATGAATGCAGAGCGGCGTGTGCAGCGTGTGCGCAGAGCGCTGGCGCCGCCGGGCAACGCGCGTGCCGACTGGGAGATCGTCTCTGCCCTTGCGTCTCAGATGGGGCAGAGCCAGGGCTTTGTGTTTCAAAACGCAGAGGAGATTTGGGAGGAAGTGCGCCGCGTATGGCCGGCCGGCGCGGGTATGAGCTACGCCCGCCTCGATCGAGCGGGTCTGCAGTGGCCGTGCCCGAGCGAGGACCATCCGGGCACGCCCACGCTGCACACGGAGGCGTTTCCGCTCGGGCCGCGCGCCGCCGTGCGCTGCATCGAGTATCGGCCGAGCAGCGAGGTGTGCGACGAGAGCTATCCGCTGCTCTTGGTGACCGGTCGCAAGCTGCACCACTTCAATGCGGGAACCATGACGGGTCGCACGCGCAACCACGAGCTGCGGCTCCCCGACGTGCTGGATCTCTGCACGCAGGACGCCGTGCGCTTTGGTCTGACCGCAGGCGATCGCGTGATTTTGCGCTCTCGCTATGGCAGCGCGCGCCTGCCGGTCCGGATCGACGAGTCCGTGCGCCCGGGTGAGGTGTTCACGACCTTCCACACCGCGCAGGTGTTTCTCAACCAAGTCACCAGTCCGCACCGGGACAGCGTCACACGCACGCCTGAATACAAGCTCACCGCGGTGAGCCTGGAGCGTGAAAGCGAGTCCCGTCCGCAGGTGTCGCCGCCTGAATGAGGCGCTGACGCTGCGCGTGACGACGTCCCGACGCCGGTCACAGTCGCGGCGGCAGCACGCAGCGCCCGGTCTCTTGTTCTGCGACATCATAGTGCAGAGTGACATCTCCGAGCGGTGCGGCGCGGCGCACGAAGAGCGAACCGTAAGTCGTGAGCGTGTCGCGCGTGACGAGCTCGGCATGTGGTGCATAGACCAAGCCGGCGATCACTGCTTCGCCGGCCACGTCCAGCGTGCCGGCGCCGCCCACGTAGAGTCGGACGTTCGGAGCCGTTGACGCGTTTCCCAGCGTGACACGACCACCTGCGCGCAGATTGCCCGCGATGAAGACATCTGCTGAGGCCGAAGGTGCCAGCTCGAGTGCGAAGTCGTTGTCCAGTGCGAAGTCGCCGGCGATGAAGAGCACGGCGTGTCCTGTCACGTGTAGATGGAGAGCGCCTTGTCCATGCACCGACGCGAAGTAGTAGCGGCCGCAGCCCAGCTCGAGGGCAGGCGCATTCGCAGGCAGGTTGAAGCCGTCGAGGAGATGCGGATCGAAGCCGAGCTTCTGGTTGTCGTTGTCGGCGGCGTGCGCGGCGACAAAGTCCGCGACGTCGAGCAGAGCGCCTGGATCGCAGGCGCAGGCGGGTGGTGCGTGTTCCGTCAGTGTGCCCATCAGCATCTGTGATGCATTCGCGTCGAGTGTGGCCGCGCCACCGACGACGAGCGCGCCTGCAAGCGAGAGTGTTCCTCTTGCAACGAAGGCGCCGTTGGTGGCGACCGAAGCGGTGAGCGAGCCAGCCGCCGTGGGATCGCTGCTGTTCCAGGACGAGGTGGCGAGCGCATGGTTGCTGACATAGTCCGTGCACGAGCAGAGCGCGAAGCGGAAGGTCGGCAGCCTGTCAGTGCTGGAGCTGCAGCCGTCGCCGAGTGACAAGTGTGGCGTAGCATCGCCACAGCGCGCCTCGATCGCTTCGAAGTCAGCACACGGAGCAGCGCGGCACTGGGCGTTCTCTGCGCCAGCCTCCGCTGACGCAACGGCACAGCCAGCTGCTCCAACGCACACGGCTTGGCGCTGGCGTGCGATCACGTCGGTCTGCGCGCACTCGACGAGGATGCCCCCCAGCAAGAGTGCGACCAGGCCATGCACGGTCAGGTTCAACGCGCGCGACCCTCGAGCCCGCGTAACTGTGCTCGGGCTCGTTCGGCGGCTGGGCTTCCGGGGTGAGCCGCCACCAGCTCACGCAGCGCCCGCGCTTCCGCGGTGTTGTCGCCGAGGTCGCGGAGCGAAAGTGCAAGACCCTGGCGAGCTTCGATGTCGAGCGCGCCACTCGGATGGTGGCGCAGCGCTCGCGTGAAGAGCGTGCGTGCGAGGTGCGGGTTGTCCCGATGCTCCAGCTCGATCGTGGCGCGTGCGACCTCGGCCGTGTATGCGGCTATCGACCCTGGGTGCCGCTCATAGACCAGGGCATAGACTTCTGCAGCAGCCGCAAAGCGGCCTTGCGCACGCAGACGATTGGCCGCCTGCAAGAGATCGTCGGGCGCCTGGTGCGACGTAGCCTCTGCGTGGGGCGTCTGACGGGGCTCTTGCCGTTCTGTGCTCTGCGGCAGAGCGGCCGGGCCAGGGAGGGGAGCGGGCGCGAGCGTCGTGGATGCCGCTGACGGCGGCGTCGCGGGCGTGTGCGCTGCGACGGGTGATACGGTAGTCGGCGGCTTGCGTGCGACCCCGGACCAATAGCGCAACGCCGCGAATGCGCCGCCAGCCAGCGCGAGCAACACGGCCGCGGCGCAGGCCAGCCATCCAAAGCTGCGGACTCTCCGATGCATGGACGTGTCGGGCGTGTCCTCGGACCCAGCTGCGCCGCTTTCGGCGAATGCTTCATCGAGCGCGTGCTCGACCATCCAACGCGCGCGCTCCTTGGGCAGGCGCAACGCCGGGCCGCCGCGCTCGTCGAGGGTAAGGCGCGCAGACCAAAAGGGATCAGGCTCGAGGTCGGAGTCGCTCATGGCTTGCCTTGTGTGCGTGCCGCGCGCTCGCGCAGCTTGTTCATGCCCAGGCGCAGGCGAGATCGCGCGGTCTCGAAGGGAACTCCCAGCTCGGCAGCCAGCTCCGGCGCGCTCAGACCTGCGATGTGGTGCAACACCACCGCCTCGCGCTGCTCGTTCGGAAGCTCATCGAGCCAGTGCACGGCTTGCCGCCGCAGCGTGTAGTCGTCGGGTTGTTCGGAGCTCGAGCTCACCGCGTAGAGCTCCGGGGCTAGCTCGCAAGTCTGCCGCTCACGGCTGCGGCGCCGTCGCAGGTACGCGAGCGCGACCCGCACCGTGATCCGATCGCACCACGCTCGCAGCGAGCCTTCCCCGCGGTAGGTGCGAAACGATCGCACCAGCTGCACCAGCGTGAGTTGCGCGATGTCGTCGACATCCGCGTCACCCGACGCGAGGTAGCGCACCAGGTTGCGGACGCGTGGCAGAAGCTCGAGCAAGAGCCCCTGTGTCGCCGCGCGGTCGCCCTGCGCCGCGAGCGCAACCCGGGGATCGGGGCGCAACTGGTCTCTCTCGGAAGGCACGTGCATCGCTGGTTGTCTCGCTAGAGTGGCGGCCTGCCGGCGATTCGGGTCAAAACGCCCAGAAGAGGCCCAGACAGATGGCTGGCTCGAAAGTCCGGTCACGGGCGACTTCCAGAGTCTTTCCCGCATAGTCCACCGCGTAACGCGGCGCGTTGGGTACCAGGTCGGCGCGCAGTGCAAGCTCGACGCCGACGCCCTCGGAGACGCGCGCGCGCACCAGGATCTCGGGCCCAAACACACCAGCGAGCACGGTGGCGTCGCTGGTGGTCGAGAGTGCAGGGTCGTGCACTATTGTGCTGCGCGCGAAGGCAAGCAAGCCCGTCTGCGCGCCCAGCGATAGGTGCAGCGCAGCGTTCAGTGGCACGCCGAAGGAGAGCGAAAGGCGCATGCCGTGGCGCGCCACATGTGCATCGGCGTGAGGGTCCTTGAGTGAGGTGGCAAGGCCGAGCACGGACGTGACGGCCAGCTCGATCGAGCCAAGAGCTATCCCGCAGCGGATGGCGGCGCCTTGCGCGAGATGCGCGCCGCCGGCCAGCGCCATGTCCCAGGCCGCGCTCAGACGCACGCGGCCGAGCGGTGCGGACGTGGCACGCGGTCGGGCGTCGGTGCGCGCTGCTGAGGTGTCGGTGCCGCCATGCGCCGCAGGCGCAGGTGCTGGAGTCGACCCAGACACTGGCCCGGTGCTCTGCGCGTTCGCAGCGGATGTCGTCCCCGCGGAGGCTCGAGCGGAGCCGTTCTCCAGGGCGTCGTTCCGGTCTCGCATGGCGGAGAGTAGCACCGCAAGCTCGCTGCGTACGACGATCGCGAGCTGTTCAAAGGTGGCGGATTCTGCCAGCACATCGTGACGACCATCCTCCGCTGATGAACGCAGCTCGCGCGTGTGAATCTCTCCGCTTGCGGCGTCGGCCACCGAGACGTCGTAGCCCTGCCCATCGAGCACTGAGTGAAACCAGACTGCCGCAACCGCGCCACGCTCGGTCAAGAGCGCTCGAAGACCGTGCTTTGAGCTCTCGGCTGCGAGTGCGTCGACGCTGCGTAGCTCTATTGGCAGATCGCGCGTCTGTCCCTGCAGACGCGCCAGGATCTCCGCTTTCGGCGGTGCGATCACCAGCACCACGAAGCGTTCCTGCGCCCGCGCCGGCAAGATCGCACTAGTGAGCAAGGCGCCGCAAGAGGCCAAAAGCACGAGCCAGTGAATGACCCGGCCACAGCCGAAGCCCGATCCCGGCCGCCAGCTCTTGTCGTGAACGGATCGCATCGACGTGGCCCACTCTAGCAGTAGATGGCGACGCCCGTGCCTCTGGCAGCTTGCGCCCATTTCGGGGAGCGGGTGGGGTCGTGTGCAGGCTGGCCGCGCAGTGGGGTGGCCACCACACTTTGGATCACGCGCAGATCGCCGTGACCCGATCGCGCGCCGGCCTCGCACCCTGCAGCGAGATGCGCATCTCCTTTCCATTCGATGTCCTCGCTCACGTGCTACTTTTCGCTGCCGCTATTGGCTGCTCGCGGTCTGGAGCGCGCGGACAAACCGATGCCGCTCTGGGCACGTCGGGTTCCCGACCTGACTTCGGCACGGTCGCGTTCGATGGCGGTGGTGTGCCAGCAGCCGCGCAGGCGTGTTCGGGTGGCGCCTGCCAGGACTTTCCTGCGGAGCCGATCTTCGACTACGAGCAAGGCAGCTCGCCGCCCACGGACGCAGCGCGCTTCTTCGGCAAAGCGGACGAGTTTGCGGCGCCCGGCGCCTGTGTCCTCGAGCCAGCGCTCTCGGAGGGCCAGCGCCCGGGAGCACTCTTCCCGCGCAACTGGCTGCGGCCGCGCTTTCGCTTCACTGCGCTGCCGGGTGAAGACTTGTGGGAGATCAGGCTTTCGGCCGCGCTGGAAGAACACGCGCTGGTCGCATACACCACGCGTACCACTTGGACCTTGCCACGCGAGATCTGGAAAGGCTTGTCAGCGCATGTGGTCGACGCGCCGATCACCGTGACCATCCGAGGCGTGAGCAAGAGCGCGCCGGGCAAGCCCTCCGGCACGCGCGGCACGTTCTCGATCGCGCCGGTCGATGCGCGCGGCAAGCTCGTATACTGGGCGACCACTTCCTCCGAAGTGAAGCCCGACACCAGCAAGCTGGTCGGCTTCGATGTGGGCGACGAAAGCGTGATCGATGCGCTCACCATCCCCCAGGTCAGCGCGAGCACGATTCTCTCCTCGGGCGGTCGCGATTTGCGTGGCAAGTACGATGACCCGCACGGCGTGCCCGCCGGCCACGCGCAGTGCATCGGTTGTCACGTGGCCACGCCGGACGGCACAGCCGTCGCGTTCACCGATCACTGGCCCTGGAACGCGCTCCTTGCGTCGGTGCAAGCCTCAGACGTTGGTGCAGCGCCGAGCTATCTAAGCACGGGCGCGCAGCTCCTCTTGAACCAACCCTGGCTCGGGATGCAAACGTTTTCGAAGGCGCACTGGAGCACCGGTGATCGCGTGATGCTCGCGGTCTATTCGCCGCGCAACACCGGCCAAGGTGACGTGGGCTTCACAGATGGCGCGCCCTATCCGAGCCACTCCGACCGCTTGGCTTGGTTCGACCTGGAGACCGACGCGACGTTTCCCGTCGACCCCACCAAGGGCGACGTGCAAGCGCAACGCAATCAAGGGATCACAAGCCAACTCGGTCGCGCGTTCGGGCTGCTCGCACTGGAGGGTGAGACGCGCTCGGTCGCCGCTCCCAGCTTCACTCACGACGGAACTCGCATCGCCTACACGTCGGCCGACGTGACGCAGGACGGACGCCTCGCAGGCAACAACCAGGAGGTCGACCTGCACGTGGTTCCCTACAACGATCGCAAGGGTGGCAAGGTCAGCGCCGTGCAAGGCGCCGCGGAGCCTCACGTGGCCGAATACTATCCGGCGTTCTCAGCCGACGACGCTCTGATTGCCTTCACGCGCGTCGCGAAGATCGACGGCGCACCCATGTATTACCGCGCAGACGGTGAAGTGTATGTGGTGCCAAGCGCTGGGGGCGCGGCACATCGCGTGCTCGGCAACGATCCGCCCGCTTGCACTGGGCAGAAAAGCCCCGGGGTGATCAATTCCTGGCCCAAGTGGTCGCCGACCGTCACGCAGCTCGCGGCGACCAGTCCCGAGTTTGGCCTGCCAGCGCGCTCGTTCTACTGGCTGGTGTTCTCGTCCGCGCGTGCCTACGACGGACAATTCGAGCTTCCGAAGACGCAATACAGTCCGCCGGACACGCGCTCGTCGCAGCTATACGTGAGTGCGGTGGTGCGTAACGAGCAAAGCGGCGAGGTGCAGAGCTACCCCGCCGTCTACCTGTGGAACCAGGATCCAAGCACCAGCAACCTCACGCCTGCCTGGGACGAGTTCAAGATTCCCGAGGTGCCCCCGCCCGAATGACTCGCCGGCGCGACGCGCTCCGGTTGCAGGTACTCGGCTAGGCTTGTATGAAGTCATAGTTGAGCTTTCCGCAGATGAGCGTGCGCAAGATCCACTTCTCCAACACCGCGCGCGGCCTGCTACGGCTGCTGTTTACGCTGGCTGCGCTTGGTTTCAGCGCGTGTGCAGATCGCGGCGGCGAGGACGATCCGCGGGCGGCCGACGCTGGCGTGGTCGATGCGGAAACTCGCTTGCCAGACGGTGCGGCGCGAGATGCCTCGCGGACTTTTGCGGGCTCGGTTGACGGCTCGGTTGACGGCTCGGTTGACGGCTCGGTTGACGGCTCACTCGATGCTGCGGTCGATGCCGCGGTGTCTCATGGCAACGCCCACGGATATTGGACTGAGACCACCCGCGCTTTTCCGACGACGCCGAGTGGCAACATCGTCGGCATCAACTGCCATAACTGTTACGAAGCCACCCTTACGAGCTCCGCTCTCAACCTCGCGGCCACACTCAAGAAGCTGCATCAAGCGCAGACCGATGGCGCCGATCTGCTCGAGCTCGATGTCAAAGAAGAGCAGGGCGTCTGGTATGTGGGGCACAACGACGACGGGTCCAGCACGGGTGCGCGCGTCATCGACGTGCTCACTGATAGCGCGCTGCAACGTGGTGACCAGACCATGTTCATCGAAATGAAGGAGACCGCGCCGACCGCAGCGAGCGTTCGAGCATTGTTGCAGGCGATTGCGTCTGCAGGTTACGCCGTCGCAGGCCGAGACGTGATCATCCGGGCGTTCAACGCGGTCATCGAGAACCTGCGCATTGCGCGTCAGGTGTTGGATGCTGGCGCGGTGCCGGGTCACAGCGCCTACTTCAGACGGCAGATCATCTACAGTGTCGCGGAGGCGCAGGCCATGACTCCGACGTCGAGTGCACTGCAGGCTGCCGTCACCGAAGGCGTGGACGGTGTGGAGCTGCATTACACCTCGAGCAACGTCGACGCGCTCTTGGCGCGGGCGCGCGAGCTCGGCCTAGGGACTGCCGTCTGGACGGTGCCCACCGCAACGAACACGGCTCTGTGCAAGCAGTTCCGTGACACGACCGACGTGATCACTACCGACGGACCGATCCCGGCGTGTCGCGCCGCCATCGAAGCGCCGGGGCAATCCTAGAGCGCCGCGCGGCTGGACGACCAGGCCGCGCTCCACGGTGGACGCGTGGACGCGTGGACGCGCCGACGCGCTGCTCGATGGCAACGGCATGGTGGTCGACATCCTCTGCTATCCGACCGACGGTTTGTCCATCGAGCAAGCCCTGATTCATTCGATTCCTCCTCGCGGGTCTCGGTGTAAGCTGCGCGCTTCATGGCGTTCGACTTCGATGGGGTGTTTGCCTCGCGACCGGTGATCCTCGCGCCGATGGAAGCCGTCACCGACGCGGCGTTCCGCAAGGTGTGCCGCGCGCATGGCGCGGACCTGTGCGTGACCGAGTTCGTGCGCGCCGAGAATCTCGTCAACCAGTGCAGAAGAGAGCAGACGAAGATCACGCTGGGACCGGGCGATGCGCCCACCGCCATCCAGATCTACGGCTCCGACGAAGAGCACCTGGCGGAGGCCGCGGAGATCGCGGAGCGAGCCGAGCCTGCATACCTGGACATCAACTGCGGTTGCTGGGTGCCGAAGATCGCGCGTGGCGGTGCAGGCGCGGGCTGGCTGCGGTCTCCCGACGCGATGGTGGCGATGGCCAAGATGATCGTCTCGCGCGTGGCCTTGCCGGTGACCGTCAAGACGCGCGTCGGTTGGGGCACCGAGGAGTCGATGCCCATCGTCGATCTCGCACGCCGACTCGAGGACGCCGGCGTGCGCGCGCTGACCATCCACTGTCGCACCGCCAAGATGGGTTACTCGGGCGACGCCGACTGGAGCTGGGCGCAGAAGGCGCGTGAGGTGGTGTCGATTCCGGTGATCGTGAACGGAGACATCCGCACTGCGAATGAGTGCAAACGCGCGCTCGACCAGACGGGCTGCGCTGGCGCGATGATTGGCCGGCGTGCGATCGAGCATCCGTGGATCTTCCGAGAGGCCCGCTCGCGGCTCGATCGTAAGGGACACGTTCCGCCGCCGACCGAGCTGGAACGCATAGCGTTGTGCTGCGAGCACCTGCAAGCCATGGCCGACGACCGCGGTCCAGGCCGCGCCGTGCGCGCGATGCGTCAACACTATCCCGGCTACCTGCGGCAGGTGCCGAACGGCGCGGACTTGGTGCGGGAGCTGAACGCCATCCCGAGCTTGGATGACACGCTCTCGGTGTTGCGGCAGGAGCTGGCCGAACGAAGCACGTGTGTCACGCCGGTGGCCTTAGCCTGAGCAACCCGGGCGGCATCGCGCGCGAGCTTGGCTTGCGCCGACGACAGAAACGCCAAAGGGCCAACCGCAGCCAATAGCTGCTGGTCGACCCTTTGGCACCACTGCGCTCGCTCGCACGAGCGTCGAGCTGCTGCTTCAGTTGGTGATCGTGATCGTGACGCAGCCGACGGCGCGATCTTTGTCGCCGTCGTGGATCACGAACTCTGCGATGTAGGTTCCCGGGCTGAGGCCCAGCGAGCTCACGTCCCAGATGACCTCGGTGTTGTATTGCTCGGCCAAGTTGGCGCCAGCCGGGTCCGGATCCATACCCGGGACCTGCGTGCCAGTCACTGTCATGCTGCGGCGGCAACCGCTGCCACTGACGACCGTCGTGCTGCTGTTGTACCAACCCTTGATCGCCACCGGGA